>NZ_JAUOES010000071.1:0-536 GCF_031932065.1 Shewanella scandinavica | reverse complement strand
AAAAACAGCTTGCTATAATGCCTGAGGAACGAAGGACAGCAAGCTGTTTTTTGTCCTTTTGAATGGCTTGTTATATGTACTATTGCATAAGAATGTCAGATAAAAACTTAACACTATTTATTTCTACTTTCTCTTCAGATGATTGCAAAGCCAGTTGGACATGAGCAAGACCTGTAGAAAATGTGACTGGTACTTGATAAACAGCATATGTAACGCTTGGGCTACCGATTGGTGAAAGTGTTTTCCAATTTTGAAGTTCTGCTTTACCAATTGATTGAAACTCACCTAGTTTTGAAAATTTATTAAGGTACAAAGTCCACTGCTCTGGTGTTGCACCGTTAAAGCCCTCTTCTGACATCAACTCTTGATAAGAAGTTTGATCCCATGAAGCTAACTTCGGAATCGCTTCAGCAATATAAGGTTCGAATACAGCCTCTTTATCTACGGTATTGATTGATGTTACAACTCCAATGCCAATAAAAAATATAATAACGCTTAAAAAACCAAAACCTAGATATTTGAAGAACTTTTTCACC
>NZ_JAUOES010000070.1:0-539 GCF_031932065.1 Shewanella scandinavica | reverse complement strand
GCGACAGTGTCCTCAACGACGATTTTGCTGTCATCTGCTGAATCTGTCAGCCTAGCCTGATCTTGTCCAGAAGTGCTATTTCCTGCTTGATCAGTAACAACAGCCGTGATTACTAGATTAGTACCGATGGCTGGAGCGATGATTTCGAGTTGTAAGCCATTATTTAAAATTTCTTGAGTGACTAGCCCATTAAATAAGGTGTTACCAGCCTGATCTTTAACTATTAATAAATCACCGATCGAGGTGCCAAGTCCTACAGTAACGGTGATATTTACCGGTCCTGTTAATTCGGTTGTGTTAATGAAGCCATCGTTATTTAAGTCTTCATCAATCGTGACTGTCGGTACGGCAGCAGATTGAGTGTCAATCACTACATCTTGGGTAACAGTCTTGCTGTTGCCGGCCAGGTCGGTGACGGTAGCGCTGACGGGGTAGGTGCCATCAGGCAGCACGGTGCCAGTCAGGTCAACACTCCAGTTACCGCTGGCATCAATCACCAAGCCGTTGGCGGTGGTGTAGACCACGCCATTGATGGTGAC
>NZ_JAUOES010000069.1:0-570 GCF_031932065.1 Shewanella scandinavica | reverse complement strand
GTTCTAGGATTCAACAAGTTAAGAGGTTTTAAATGGGAAAGTCAGTATTTCTAAGTTACCCCCGCCCTTACAATGATGAACAACAAGTTTTTATTGAAACGTTGTGTGAGTATTTGGTTAGCAGAGGTTATGAACCTAGGACTCTAGGCGTCACGGATTACGATATGGATGCACCGCTAAAAGCGATCCGCAGGCTTATGCTTGAATCTAACGGCTTAATTACCATCGCGTTTAGAAGAGCTCTAATTACGCAAGGTAAGGGAAAGCCAGGTACACCTGATGAATATTCTTTAGATGATAAGTGGCTAACTAGCCCTTATAGCCATATTGAGCCCGCGATGGCTTTCCAGATCGGACTTCCGGTTTTGATTATACGAGAATCCGGTGTTATTGCAGACGGCATATTGGAGCAGGGTGTACTAGGTACTTACATGCCGGAATTTCACTTAAGCAGTTCATCTGATGACTACTTGATTTCCAATGAGTTTTCGCAGCTTATTCGTAAATGGGAATCTCAAGTAGAACGTGTTGTAGAAAACAAAGGAAACCCACCAAAGTTGTACTAACGGT
>NZ_JAUOES010000068.1:0-592 GCF_031932065.1 Shewanella scandinavica | reverse complement strand
TCAACGATGCGCCGACGATTAGTTCAACGGCCATCACCGCTGCCACTCAAGATGCGGCGTACAGCTACACCTTTGCGGCGAGTGATACCGATGTGGGCGACGTACTGACATTCAGCGTAGTGACTAAACCAAGCTGGTTGAGCTTCAATGTTGCCACTGGATTGTTAAGTGGCACGCCAAGTAATGCCGATGTGGGTGCACACCCAGTAACACTGCGGGTGACGGATACGGACGGTTTAACGGCAGAGCAAAGCTTCAGTATTACCGTGACCAACGTCAACGATGCACCGACGATTAGTTCAACGGCCATCACAGCTGCCACTCAAGATGCGGCGTACAGCTACAGCTTCGCGGCGAGTGATACCGATGTGGGCGACGTACTGACATTGAGCGCGGTGACTAAACCAAGCTGGTTGAGCTTCAATGCGGCTACGGGCGTGTTAAGTGGCACGCCAAGCAATGCCGATGTGGGCAGTCATGCGGTGACACTGAAAGTCACCGACACGGACGGCTTAACGGCAGAGCAAAGCTTCAGTATCACAGTGACCAACGTCAACGATGCACCGACGATTAGTTCAACGGCCATCACAGC
>NZ_JAUOES010000067.1:0-592 GCF_031932065.1 Shewanella scandinavica | reverse complement strand
TGTCACATGCTCATTTTCAGCCTTTTTATAGCGGTGTCTAGGTTGTTGGCAACTCACTAATCCGAGCTTTTTCATTAACCGAGTCGCCCGATAACGACTTAACGTAAAGCCACGTTCAGAGGCGATTGTTGCGATACTTCTCGCCCCTGCAGATTGCTTGCTTTCAGCATGTATTGCTTTGATTTCACATTCTAAACGCCGCTGCTCAGGTGTCACCACAAGCTCACAGCTTGCCCAATAACGGTAGCTACTCCGGTTCACGTTGAATACGTGGCATAACACTGAAATAGGATATTTATTGCTCTGATTGAGTTTCTCGATTATCGAGAATTGTTCAGCGAGTCCGACATCAATAGAGCGGTAGCCTTTTTTAGGATTTCTTTCTCGAGATTAATTCGTTCAATTTCGCGTTTTAGCGCCCTGATTTCAATCTGCTCAGGTGTCATGGGGGAGGCTTTAGGTGCAAGCCCTTGGCGCTCAATCTGAAGCTGTGTTACCCACTTACTGACCGTCGATTTCCCCACGTTCATGGCTTTTGCCGCCGCTTCTTGTGTGTAACCTTGATCAACGACTAATTGAGCGGTTTCGAGCT
>NZ_JAUOES010000066.1:0-683 GCF_031932065.1 Shewanella scandinavica | reverse complement strand
AAAGACTCAAAGAAAATCAGCTTTTCAAATTTTAATTAAAAGGTTAATTACGCAGGAAATTGTTAGGCTGACAAAGCCGTGACGAGCGAGGCGCGGAGTGTACGTTAGTACATGGTCTAAATTGTTCCATACAATTTAAGACACTTCCTTCATCCATGAAGGTCGAGCACAGTAGCAAGGAGACAATGCCGTCAGACGGACAATTAACCAGTAAGAATTTGCTTGGTGACAATAGCCTTGTGGAACCACCTGATCCCATCCCGAACTCAGAAGTGAAACGCAAACGCGCCGATGGTAGTGTGGGGTCTCCCCATGTGAGAGTAGGTCATCGCCAAGCGCCTAATTTAAATAATCTTAATTGATTAGTATAGAATTGCTGATATGGCTCAGTCGGTAGAGCGCATCCTTGGTAAGGATGAGGTCCCCAGTTCGATTCTGGGTATCAGCACCATTACAATCTAGTGTCATTTCCTAGAATACAAAATTTGCTTGGTGACAATAGCCTTGTGGAACCACCTGATCCCATCCCGAACTCAGAAGTGAAACGCAAACGCGCCGATGGTAGTGTGGGGTCTCCCCATGTGAGAGTAGGTCATCGCCAAGCGCCTAATTATCTCGTAGAGATGTAACGAAGCCAGCTGAATAAGCTGGCTTTTTTGCGTCTGAGGTTTGTAAAAATCAGC
>NZ_JAUOES010000065.1:0-925 GCF_031932065.1 Shewanella scandinavica | reverse complement strand
CCTAAGAACACCACCTACCACCTTAAACGCGGACTACCAACGCCGCGCTAGCCTAGCCTTCTCCGTCTCTCCATCGCAGTTAGCGGAAGTACAGAAATATTAATCTGTTTCCCATCGATTACGCCTTTCGGCCTCACCTTAGGGGTCGACTCACCCTGCCCCGATTAACGTTGGACAGGAACCCTTGGTCTTTCGGCGAGGGGGTTTTTCACCCCCTTTATCGTTACTCATGTCAGCATTCGCACTTCTGATACCTCCAGCGTGGGTTACCCCTTCACCTTCAACGGCTTACAGAACGCTCCTCTACCGCGCACAGTAAACTGTGCACCCGTAGCTTCGGTGACTAGCTTAGCCCCGTTACATCTTCCGCGCAGGCCGACTCGACTAGTGAGCTATTACGCTTTCTTTAAATGATGGCTGCTTCTAAGCCAACATCCTAGCTGTCTAAGCCTTCCCACATCGTTTCCCACTTAGCTAGTACTTTGGGACCTTAGCTGACGGTCTGGGTTGTTTCCCTTTTGACGACGGACGTTAGCACCCGCCGTCTGTCTCCCGAGTAGTACTCATTGGTATTCGGAGTTTGCAAAGGGTTGGTAAGTCGGGATGACCCCCTAGCCTTAACAGTGCTCTACCCCCAATGGTATTCGCTCGAGGCGCTACCTAAATAGCTTTCGAGGAGAACCAGATATCTCCCGGTTTGATTGGCCTTTCACCCCCAGCCACAAGTCATCCGCTAATTTTTCAACATTAGTCGGTTCGGTCCTCCAGTTGATGTTACTCAACCTTCAACCTGCCCATGGCTAGATCACCGGGTTTCGGGTCTACACCTTGCAACTAAACGCGCAGTTAACACTCGGTTTCCCTACGGCTCCGCTATTCGCTTAACCTCGCTACAAAATGTAAGTCGCTGACCCATTATACAAAA
>NZ_JAUOES010000064.1:0-1048 GCF_031932065.1 Shewanella scandinavica | reverse complement strand
CGATAGGCTAATAATAGAACTACTCTATGGTAGTGGACTGAGAGTTTCAGAATGCCTCAGGTTACGTATCCAAGATATTGATATTGAACAAGCTTCGTTGACTGTGAGGGATGGTAAAGGTCATAAAGATAGACAAACAATCCTCAGCCATAAATGTGCCATTAAACTCGCAGCATATATTAATAAGGCAATGGAGATTCAACACAGTGACAACCAACAAGGGATCGGCCCTTCCCTACCCAATGCGTTAGAGCGTAAGTATCCTAATGCCTTTAAGCAACACGGATGGATGTTCATTTTCCCTTCAACCACAACCTGTATTAATCCTTATACAGGAACGCTTTGCAGGCATCATCTTCATCAGAGTGTTATTCGTAAAGCGCTCGGCAATGCGGTGCGTAACATCAAAATAACTAAGCGTGTTACCTGTCATACATTTAGACATAGCTTTGCAACCCATCTACTTCAATCGGGCAGTGATATCAGAAGTGTTCAGGAGCTACTTGGCCATAATGACGTTAGTACTACACAAATCTACACCCATGTGCTTGGCCAACATTACGCAGGGACAACGAGTCCATTAGATAAGTTATAAATTCTAAGTAATAAAGCAATCTCGATTGCCTCTAGTCGTATTACTAATTCAGGTCAACTAACACTTAACTTACAGAGTGTTTGGGTTGCCCCGTAAAACACTTGGGGGTAACTGGCGTTTGCCCAAACAAATGCATAAAGGCGTATTGCGGCAAGAGCACCAAAACGATAAATCCACAAAACAATCATTTGTAAAAGCCTAGTTTCATTGTGATCAATATAGAGATCACACCTAAGCTCAGTGCATCATTTAATAGCGAATTATTTCGCATAGGTATCTGTCTGAACCTTTGATAAAATCCAGTTAACGGGTTAGCAGTCTTGGTGGACAACCGGCTAACCCGCCAGCCCTCGTAAGAGGGCGTTCTTTCTAATTCATCCTATCCAGCAGTGCCATTTCGGCTTTTCTTAGCCAGAAGATGTAAGACTTTTTGCTGTCAAATCCCATTAAGGC
>NZ_JAUOES010000063.1:0-1053 GCF_031932065.1 Shewanella scandinavica | reverse complement strand
GACAGCCTGAGCTGTGCTGAAAACTTGCGTGTCGCCGGCATCCACATCGGTGGCCATCATGTGGCCTTGCAACTGGGTGCCGTCTTCGCTGACGGCTTGAGTTTGTGCCGTCAATACCGGGGCATCGTTGTTGCCCTGGATGGTGACGGTTAACGTGTGGGTCGTGCCGTCGGCGCTGGTGACGATCAAGGTATCGGTGAGGCTGTCACCGGCCTTGAGCTGCTGAATAGTCGCTTGGGTGTTGTTGGCGGTGTAGCTCCAGGCGCCCGCTGCATCAATGCTGAAGTGCCCGTAGCCGGCGCTGCCGGCCACATTCGTCTGCACGGTGAAATGCGCTTCGCCGTTATCGGAGTCGGTGATCGTCAGTTGGCCACTAGCCTGCAGATGACCGCTGGTGACGGCGGCATCCTCAGTGACCGTTCCCACATCCACACCGCCGAACACTGCGCCGTCTGCGGCGCCGGTGACGGTGATGCTGAGGTTTTGCGTGCTGGTGGCGCCAGCGCTGTCGGTTACAGTGATGGGGATCACCACGTCCTGCGTCTGGCCAGCGGCCAGATGTTGGTAGCTGGCATGACCCGGATCAAAGCTGTAGCTGCCGTCGGCGTTGAGCGTGAAGCCGTCGACTGGTTGGGCGATAGAGAAGGTTTGTGTGTCGCCGGCGTCCACATCAGTGGCGACCATGTGGCCGCTGAGCTGCGTATCTTCGGTCACGGCCTGCGTCTGTGCTTGCAGCACAGGAACGTCGTTCGTGCCCTGCAGCATGACGGTGATCGTGTGCGTCGTGCCGTCGGCACTCTGCACCGTCAGGCTGTCCGTCAGGCTGTCGCCCGTCTTGAGCTGCTGAATGGCCACCTGGCTGTTGTCGGCGGTGTAGGTCCACGTGCCTGAGGTATCGAGGCTGAAGTGGCCGAGGCCGTTGCTGCCCGCCACATCGGTCTGCGCGGTGAAGTGCGCTTCGCCACTGTCAACATCGCTGATCGTCAGCTGGCCGCTGGCTTGCAGGTGGCCGCTCTGGACGGACGTATCCTCGCTCACGCTGCCGACGTCCAC
>NZ_JAUOES010000062.1:0-1067 GCF_031932065.1 Shewanella scandinavica | reverse complement strand
ACTGCACCTGCGACAGCCAACATCAGTTGGATTTGTTGCCGTAGCTTTTTGGCATTGCCTCGCAGTAAGCCATAGTCTCGTACTCGCCGTAATCCTTTGGGTAACACATGTTGCAGTACCAACCACAGAAATTCGACGGCGGGCAAGCTGCGTACTTGTTGGCAGCGGGCCTGACTGTCTTGATAGGTAAAACTCACCTGATTATCGACATGACGACAAATACTGCTGTCGGGTAATACGCCCCGATAAAGGTAGCGCGACAGATATTGCAGTGCAGGCGCACCTTTACCGACGAACTGACAATCGACCACCCATTTCGAGTGGGATTGATGTGGTAGGGTGAGTTGAAGCGTGTCACTCAGATAAGCCAGTAAACGTGCTCGCCACACCTTGGCAAGATTAAAGGCGTTAAATAAGTAATGGGTTTGACACTTACGCCATTGCCGCTTGCCTGAGTCGTAGCTCCCAGCAGGGATAATGAAGTGCAGATGTGGATGGTAGTCTCTGCGCCGACTGTGAGTATGCAGTACGCCGGTGAAGCCGATGTCACCACTGAGCTTAGGGGAGCGTGCGGCAAAGTCTTTGAGTACACTCGCTGCCACGGTAAACATGGCGTGATAGAACGGCTCGGGTTGCGACTTCGCTATGGCTCTTAATTCAAACGGCAAGGTAAAGGTCACCATAAAATAATTCACCGGTAATAACTTGGCTTGTTGTTTATCAAGCCAGTCACATGTTGTGCCATGTTGGCACTGTGGGCAACTGCGATGACCGCAAGAGAGCGGAAACTCAAGCTGTTGCTCGCAGGTTTGACAATCCCAGCAACTCACCCTCGCCGTGTTGCAACGACAGCTGAGCATGGCATGGATAGCAGCATGTATTTCTGGGGTGATTTGATGGGCATAACGCCGCCGAAAATCCGCCAGATGTTGGCGTAAAATATCGATAAACTGGCTCATAACCCACACTCCCACCTCAAAGCTAAGTCGTTGGTCAGTTGGTTAATTGCCTCACAGGTATTTTTACGGGTGATATCAGTGAGCCGCGTGTAACGGGCGGTGGTATTC
>NZ_JAUOES010000061.1:0-1183 GCF_031932065.1 Shewanella scandinavica | reverse complement strand
GAGTCATTCCAATATAAACGTTCTGACTCATTTGGCGTTAACCCTCCATTATATTGATGGGGTCTGGTCTCACTGTAATATCCAGTGATGTAATTTGTGATCTCTTTATCTGCTTCTGTAAAATTCCCATAACCACTTGCGGGTATCCACTCAGATTTCAAACTTCTAAAGAAACGCTCCATTGGTGCGTTATCCCAACAATTCCCGCGACGACTCATACTTTGCTCAATCTGAAGACGCCATATTAATTGTCTGAATTTCAAGCTCGTGTAATGTGAACCTTGATCGCTGTGATATATCACATTCTCAGGCTTACCCCTTAACTCAAATGCCATTTTCAAAGCTTTACAGGTCAGCTCACTATCTGGTGATAATGACAAAGCCCATCCAACAGGTTTGCGGGAAAATAAGTCTAAAACAACGGCTAGATAGGCCCAACGATTACCGACCCAAACATACGTCACGTCGCCACACCACACTTGATCTGGTTGAGTTACTGCAAACTGTCGATTAAGCGTATTGGGGATTGCAACATGCTCTTGTGTCGCTTTTCTATAAGAATGCTTAGGCTGCTGACAGCTTAATAACCCAAGTTTTTTCATTAGATTACGGGCTCGATAACGACTGAGACCAATCCCTTTGTTAGTCACTAATTGCGCTATCGTTCGCGCACCGGCAGAGCCATGACTAATACGATGTGCGGCCTTCGCTTCACTGCATAAAATAGTAAAGTCTGTATCAATATGTTCTTTTCTTTTTAGCCAATACTTATAGCTACTTCGATGCACTTTGAATGCATTACAAATTGTGAGAATAGAGTGGCTCTGCTTGAGTGCGCTGATTAGCGTAAATTGTTCATCGAGTCTGACATCAAGAGAGCGGTAGCCTTTTTTAGGATAAGATTGTGCTCCTCAAGACGCGCTATTTGCTTCTTCAGCTCACGGATTTCAATTTGTTCAGGGGTAATCGGAGATGCTTTTGGTATGCCACCCTGGCGTTCTAGTTTTAACTGTCTCACCCATTTATCCATAGTGGACTTACCTACGTTCATCGCCTTTGCAGCTTCGATGATGCTATGGTTTTTATCGAGGACTAATTGGGCAGCTTCAAGTTTGAATTCAGCACTAAATGTTTTTCTGGTTGTCGATCTCATGTGTTCACCTAAAGTCATCTACGAGGTAAT
>NZ_JAUOES010000060.1:0-1184 GCF_031932065.1 Shewanella scandinavica | reverse complement strand
GCCTATTCGGGCTAGCACTGGTTGGACTGAGCCATTTCTTCATCGTTAACAACAACCTTGGTGAGTATTAAATGCGCTATCTTGCGGCTCTTATCACCCAGTCGGACTCGGAGTCCTTGGCTCGACCGAGCTCTGCAAGATAGCGACAACGGGGTTAACAAGTACCATGGTTTGCTCCTTGATTAGCAGCATATTGCGGAGCGTAAGGCACTTGTTTTTGTAATAAAACCCATATCAGTCTGGCGAGTCTATGAGCCGTGGCAACCACCGCACTGCAGATGCTTTTTCGGCTTCTTAACTGTGTTATCCAAAGGTTTAAATCATCTTGTTTTTTACTCGCATGGCTGACAACGGTTCTAGCACCATGAATAAGTTGTTTGCGTAAATAGCAGTCACCGCGCTTGGTGATGCCGCCATTAACGCTCTTGTTACCAGAGGCGAATTGTTTTGGGGTTAATCCTAGCCAGACCGCCAGTTCCTTAGGGCTATTAAAGGCTTGGCCAGCACCAATGGCAGCGGCAAATGCTGATGCGATAATGGGACCAACTCCTGGGATGCTCAGTAGGATTTTACCATTAGGGTCTCGCTCGACCAGCTGTTTTAATAGTGAGTTAATTCGTTCAAGGCGCTTAGTGAGTGCTTGATATTCTTCCCAAAAATCATTGGCCATTAATTTTATCAGTGGTCGTTGCGCTTCATCACAGATGATATCCCACATCGCCCGCTCAAACGCACTGTGGCCTTGGGCAAAACAAATACCGAAATCTACTAACACGCCACGAATTTGATTGGTACAGGCGATTCTTTGTTTTACCAAGCGCTCTCTAACGCGGTGTAGCATCAGAATTTCTTGCTGCGCTTCGGTTTTAATCGGCACAAAGCGAATATTTGGCCTAAAACTGGCTTCGTAAATTGCCATGGCATCGTTCTTATCATTCTTGCTACCACGAACAAATGGGGTGACATGTTGGGCTGGAATAAGCCTTACGCCATGACCCATAGCGAGAAATTTACGCCCCCAATAATGGGATGAATAACAGGCTTCAAAGACCACATTGCAGACAGATTGCTGCGACATAAACTCAGTCAGTTGAGCGCGATTTAAACGCTTATTGAACACTTGCTTTGCCTGACTATTCATCCCCAGGACTTGAAATACATTCTTTGCCAAATCAATCGCAATA
>NZ_JAUOES010000058.1:0-1953 GCF_031932065.1 Shewanella scandinavica | reverse complement strand
AGTAAACTATCTTGAGTGGGCAAAATATATCGGGATGGATTAACACTCCCTGTGTTTCATAATGAGCTGATTTAAAGGTGTTTTTCATCTTGTTGAACAAAGGTTTGTTACACCTTACTGTATTTCTCTATTGATAGAAAATATCAACTGATTTGGAAAGTATTGAACTCTAATTTTTGGTGGATAACTATCTTTTCAGTTATCGTATGTAGCACGTCAAATTTATTAAAAAGAGTTGACCTTGAATCCATTCAACCTACCAAAAGAAAGTTTTAACGCTAGACGAGATATACTTCTCTCTAGTTTGGAAAGTGTTATTACAGAGACTTCTAACTATATCTATAATGACTATCCAAACCTCGAAAAGCTTGAGCAAGCTGAGTCATTTTGTACGCATGAGTTAATGGAAGCTCCTACGGCAAGAGCCGATCACTTAGAAAAAGTAAGCATTTTCCCGTGGGTTGAAGCGGTACATGAGTTGGATAGTTGTTTGACGGTGATCTTTCAGGGCAACTACAAAAATGCTTTTGATTCTTTAAGGAGAGCTTTAGAACTCGTAGTAGCGGGCAGTTTTTTTGTCTTGGATAGTACTGAGTCAGAAAAGGCAAAAAAGTGGATGCATTCGGTTTCAGATAACGGTACACCAAATTTTAAGCGTGCGTTAAGTGCACTAAAAAAGGCAACTCCGCAGTATGACCAAGATAATGACGAGTTATGGACAGACGTTTTATTAGAGCATTATTGGGATATCTGTAATGTCATTCATGTAAACGGCTTGGAAAATAGCTTCAACATCATATCTCCAAGGTTTCGCCATATAAATGGAATGGGCGTCCCGCAATTTGATAAAAAAGCATGTAGCCAGAGTCTTTCTTACTACCTGAAAACAGTTGAATTAATAGCCCTTACGGTTGCATTAAGCAATCCTGTACTTTTAGTAGGTTTTGACATGGAGCGTAAATTTGGCATTAATCCACCAATGTCGGGGTTTTATAGTCCAGTCCAAGCTGAAAATTTAGCCTGCTTGATACCAGATAATTTTCAGAAGCTTATAGCTAGAATAAAAGAAACAGATACAAATATCAGTTCAATACAGCATTGGTATGACTCTCTGCCTGATATCACTGAAGAAGAATTAAACGCTCAATTTGAAAGACAGGATGAATTCTTTAAAGAATTCACAAAGTCATAAAATTAACGTGATTTCAACTCGCCTTCCGTATTCACCGTGTGCGCATCTGTGAACCTTACTGCTATAACGCAGGAATGCGGTTCACTGAGCCAAATAAATACATCCAAATATCATTTAAGTTAGATAACTTGATGAGCACAAACTATTGAACAACAAAACAGGACACCCAATTTTAAAAAAATGGAAAAGACACAAATCTTTGGGATTCACAGGCAACACCAAAACTACAGAAGTTCACCATCCCCTGCGAAGTTGCCGCGGGGCGTTGGAATAAATTGCGTGAGTCCGGAGATGGATGTCCGGCTAGCTTTCGCAGGTGCAGGGATGCATCCTTCGGAAGCGATAGCAATTTATCCATAAGACCAAGGCCAGTCTCTAATGCATGTAACTTCGCTAGGGGCGGCAAGGGAGATCCAAGAGGGAATTGCTGTTGATCCCCTCTTGGTCGGGTGTGGGTTGAAGACCCACGACTTTGATTTATCTCGGCCGTGAGGCCGCAATCAATATAGCATTGTGCTAAACAGCACCAATATTAGCCTGAGGGGTGAAGCCCCACGACTTTTAAACTAAAGCATTCAAACGTAGTTTGGAAAGTTTTAAAGTCTCACTTTGGTGCCAATCAACTAAGTTTGAGTTGCAAGAATCTATTATGATCTCCGCGCTATAATAACTTATCTTGCTATAAGGATTACCGTGTCTCAGCCATCGGAACAACCTAAGTTAGAAGCTGCGCAAATTTGCCCCCTGTGCAAAGGCGCGAA
>NZ_JAUOES010000057.1:0-2762 GCF_031932065.1 Shewanella scandinavica | reverse complement strand
GCTGTTGGGCAAGTGGATTGGAGTTATGCGGTGTATGACCCTGAGGACCCCTTGATATGACTGCCAATCAAAATGCGAGCATGAAATCACTGCAGACCTTAATCCGCCAGCCGCTGGTTGGGCAGGGGCGTGTTAGCCAACCTGAGCCCACGGCGATGGACATGGCGATTGTGGACAGCGTGTTTAGCAAGTTGCGGGTGTTGTTCCCAGTGAGTGCGCCGCGGCCTGAGGACGAAGCGACCCACAAAGCCGAGTGGCTTAAAACTTTGGCGGCGCAGGGGATTGCCAGCCGCGAGCAAGTGCAAGCAGGGCTGAATCGCGCCAGACGCGAGCAGGGCGATAGGCAGTTTTGGCCGACACCGCGCCAGTTTGCGCTTTGGTGCCAACCGACAGCCTGTGATTTAGGGCTGCCCACGTTGGAAGCGGCGTTTAAGGAGGCAACGCGCCATTACCATCACCCTGATAAACATACGTGGAGCCATGATGTGGTGCGCTTAGCGGTGCGCGAGACAGGCAGTTGGATGTTTGCGACTGGGCTCGAAAAGGACGTGTTAATGACCTTTGAGCGCAATTACAAAGTCTTATGCAGACGCTTTAGCCGTGGCGAGTTGACCGATGTTGAATTGCCAAAGGCACTACCTGAAACGGTGACGCGGCCGACTGAGGCGGCCAAGGCCAAATCAATTATTGCCAATTTACGTGCAAACTTTGGGCTTAAGGGGGCAAATGATGGCGACTAAACCACTGACACAGCGCGAACGCTTAATGCGCATCATCACAGGCAAACGGTTTTGGACCCTGTTTGAAATCCAGCAAGAGAGCTTTAACCGCTTTGGGGTTCACGACAGCGAGACAGCGTTAAGTGCACGGTTTCGGGATATGCCGATGAATCAGCGGGTAAAGCGCATACGCTCGGGTACCCATCACACCTTTGAATATCGGTTGGAGGGCTAGATGGTGCAGGTGATGACAGCAACAGGCGTAGAGCAAGGCAAGTTAAACGATGCGGTGTTGCGCCGTTGGTTGCGGGCAGGGATAACGCGAGACTTTCGGGACACGCAGTTTCCGGCGGTGCGGTTACGGGCCTCGACCGATAGACGCCAAGCCTCAGTGTATTTAGTGATGAACGAAGCGGGCAAAACCGTGTGGCAAAAGCAGGGTGTGTGGCCAGTGATGTGCTTGAAGACCTTTCTAGCCGAGTTACCTAGCCTGTTAGCCAAACGCAGCATGGGCCAAACGGTAATCAGCAACGAGTTTACCACGGTCGCGCAATTGCTGGCGTGGTTTGTCACCCATGTTGAGTGCAACCGCACCTTAAGCAACAGCTGGCGCAGTAACTGTAAATCGTTAGTGAGTAAACATCTCAGCGGCTGCTTTGGTGAGTTACCGCTCAATGAGCTGAACTTTATCGCGGTGGACAGTTATTTAATCAAACCCATGTTGGCGCAGGGCTACTCGGCCAATTATATCAAAGCGGCGGTGAAGGTGTTGAAACGGGCGTTATCGGTTGCGGCCGATTTACGGGTATTAGACGCCAATAGCTTGGCGGGGTATCGGGTGCAAATGAGTTTGAAGATGCCGCCTTTGGTGGGTACGCAATTAAGCGAGTCGGATGTGGGACCGTTATTCAGCGCATTGCGAAATGCAGCAAGACCGGTGGCCATGTTGTTTGTGTTGATGCTGATGTTCGGTACCCGCATTGGGGAAACCCGTTTAGCCAGATGGGACCACTTTGCCGGTGATTATTGGTTTATTCCGGCCGAGAATGCCAAGAACCGCCAAGAGCACCGCTTACCCATGACGCCCACAGCCAAGAAACTCATCACCCATTACGCCCAGTGGCAATACACGCATGTGGGCAAGCGAGCGTTTTTGTTCCCAGGCGAAGTAGGGCCGGTGAGCATTCGCACCGCGCAGTATTGGAGTGAGACGATTCGGTTTAAGGCGTTTACCTCCCATGCACTGCGCAAACTGTGCCGCACCATTATTGCCGACATGGGCGTAGATACTATGGTGGGTGAGCGAATATTGAATCATACCTTGCCGTTACTGCTGCGCACTTACGTCAACAGCACCTTAGATAAGGGCATGTTGATGGCGTTGGATGCCTACCATGCGCACTTAATCACACTGGGGTTTGATGATGTGGCGCCCGAGATTATGCGCCAATCGACCACTGAGCCGAGTGAGCCAGACGAGCCAATGTTAGTGGGGTGGTTATGACGATGACAATAACAATTAGAAATAGAACGAGTGAGTTATGGACTTCACGCAGGAGGATTTATGGCTAATCGCGCCGCGGATGTACTGAAAGTAGGGCGCCGTTTACGGGGCATGACCCAAGACGAAGTGGCTGAGATTTACGGCATTAGCCGCAACACTTACCAACGTTGGGAAAATGGCCGTACTACTGCGCCCTATGACGATGTGACATCGATATGCCTTGATGTGTTTAAGCTTTCGATTGAGAAGATAAACGAGGTGGCCAATGGGCTTTAGCGATGAACCCGAGCAGAGGATGAACATAAAGGCGTTGCGGTTAGGGCTGTATCGCTGGGGCCGTTATTGGGTGTACCAAGAATTGGGCAAGGGGTTTTCGAATCGCAGCGCCTGCGACCGTTTAGGCGAAGCATTGGGCGGCGGCAACTTAAAGCACGAGTTAAACGTGCCCGCCCATGTCGCCCATTTTGACCACCTCGTTGAGCAGTTATCCATTAACTGTAAACGCGCCATTCGCGCCCATTATCTGTGCAAAGAGCAAT
>NZ_JAUOES010000056.1:0-3484 GCF_031932065.1 Shewanella scandinavica | reverse complement strand
CAACGACTAATTGAGCGGTTTCGAGCTTAATGGCTGCGCTATATCGAGCACGTTTACTTTTATTCATGTTGTCACCTAAATGGGTTATGAGAGGATCATAACATTTCTTATTAGGTGGCCAAATTCACTATGCCACTACACATCGTGATTTGAATATTTACAGGTTAAGTTAAGACTAATCCAGTTCAATCGTGCGTTCGGTTTAACCTATTCTTAGACCACTTTTTTCACCTGCAGACGTGTCACTCGATCACCTTACGCTTCATACCATGTAGTCAGCTTTAACCAATCCCAATGAACTTCATGAGCTGTGGGCTGTAATACGTTAATGCCGGTGATCTATGTCGCCGGTACCTAAGGGTGTTGTTCCGTCTGGTCCTATGATCCTGCTGTGTTTACCTGCCGATGTGTCCGCTAATCTCACGCTGGCTAAATAGTCTTTGTGAGGCAGGGAGATTTAGTTAGGCGGATAAGTGTTGATACCTAGCATCAATGTGCATGTTTACGTTTTGTCAGCTGCTTTACCTGCAGGTGCGTTAGTCGTTCAAGCATTTGCTGATGATTGTGGGTGCAGCTGGCATTGATAGGGCTTTGTGCGACGATGGCGAGTGAGAATAGCGCACGTTTTCTTAGCCTTAGTTGTTACTGGTATGTTATTTGGGGATAGGGGGGGTGCACCATTAGGGTTCAACCGTGCTTCGATGCGGCCTAGATAATCCCTAGATCTCCTCAAAAAGTTGGGAGCACTCAAACCCATGTAGCAGTAGGGCTACAGGCGAGTCATTGCATCAACCCTACAGGAGGATGCAATGACGTGTTTTTGTTTTTTTGATGTTAATTATTTCCGCTCGAATAGGTCAGGGGAATTGCGAGATTTTGAGCTGTCTAGTGTGAGCTCTAAGCGCTCAATCGTTCAATCTACACAATACCTCGGGATATAAGCGTGTTAGTTGTCCATCATTAGAAGATAGTGCAACCTATGTGAGATATTTTTCCTTTAACAGAGAAACAATCCATTTCTGTAGCGGATCATTGCTATACCTGGGATGCCATGCAGCGATAACATCAAATGGCTCAGGTGACTCGCTCATTACTATTTGTGTCACGTTTAATCCTTCTACCGCTCTAGAAGGCAAGAAAGCAATAGAATCCGTTGTTTCAAGGTAAAGTGGAACTACGGAAAAACAAGGTGCAGATACAACGACATTACGCTCTAAACCAAACTGCTTGAACCAATCATCTATTGATCCTTTAAAATTAGGTCTGGATGGTGAAGCAATAATCGTCGGATAGCTTGCTATCTCTTTTAATGAGGGATTTACTTTAGAAATCGTTGAATGATTTGATGTTATGCATATATGGTGTTCTTCAAACAACTTAATTACTGGGTAAGGTTTAGGTATATAGTCAGGAAATGCTATCGCTAGGTTCACTTTCCCGCTTTCCATTAAGTCATTTAACCTATCTAATTCAAAATCTCTAACAATGATTTTTAAGTTCGGCGATTTAAGTCTCAATGTCGCAATTAACTGTGGTAGAACGATTTGTTGTGCATAGTCTGTTGCTGTTATGACATAGGTTCCTAAAACCGTTGTTGGATCAAATACTTTGGGAGACAGAAGCTCCTGAAATCCTCTAAGCAGTTTGTCGATTTCTCGCGATAATTCTTCTGCTAAAGGCGTTGGTACAAAACCATTAGTTTTTCGAAGAAACAATCGATCTTCAAATACGTCCCTTAATTTCTTAAGTTGCTCACTAACGGCTTGTTGGGTAAGCCCTAGCTGACTAGCTGCCTTCGATGCGCTTTGCTCACGAATTAACGCCTGAAAAACTCTGAGCTGTTTAATATCCAACCTATCAAGCTTGTTCATTCGAGTCCCCTTCTTGCTGAACAACTCATTACCAATTTTTATTGTATCACTTACAAAGAAACGTTGTTTCTAATTGTTTTTATCTCGCACTAACATAGCCCTTGCCGAAACAAATCAGCAAGACGGAGAGAGTCATGAAAACAGTAATTCTAATTGGCGCTTTAGGTAAGATGGGACAAGCTGCTTTATCTGGTTTAGGTAACCATAAAGTTATTACCGCAGGACGCTCTGGTGATGTAGATCATATCGTTGACATTACAGATGAAAACTCTATCAGAGCCTTATACGAGAAAGTAGGTCACTTTGACGCTGTAGTAAACACGGTTGGTTTTTGTGAATATGCCACTTTTGCCGATATGACAGAGTCACAATGGATGGCAACGGTTATGAGCAAAATGATGGGACAAATAAGCCTTGTTCGTATTGGGCAAGATTATATCGCAGATAATGGTTCATTCACTCTAATTAGCGGCATTTTAAATGTTAAACCAATCCCTTATGCAATTGCGGATGCAACAACAAGTGGTGCAATCGATACCTTTGTTAAGTGTGTCGCACACGAAATGCCAAGAGGGACGCGAATCAACGTCGTAAATCCTACTGTACTTGAGGAAGCATGGGAGGTTTATGGTGAAATGATGCCTGGCTTCGAGCCAGTGCCAGGTAAACTAGTAGGTAAGGCGTTTGAAAGGTCAGTTGATGGTTTTATCAATGGTGAAGTCTTGTTCGTTGATGCTTAGCTGATACTTAACTTCTCGTTAAGAAGCACGCCTTTCAACGGCGTGTTTTTTACGTTAATAGAGTACTTACGTTAGCAAGCTTTGGTCGGATAAGCGGCACTTGTTACCTAGTGCCGCTCTCCAAGAACCGTACGTGCAACTTTCACAGCATACGGCTCAAGCCTCCACTAAGGCGTATTACGTTTGCCAGCTGTTTTACCTGCAGATGTATTAGTCGTTTAGGCATTTGCTAATGTCTGTGGGTGCAGCCTGCATTGATAGGGCAGATATTGACGTGCTGTGCGACGATGACAAGTGAGAATTCTACACGTTTTCTTAGTTGCAGTTATTGCTGATATGTTATGTGGTGATAGGGGTATTACACCATTAGGGTTCAACAGTTCTTCGGTGCGGCCTAGATAATCCCTAGATCCCCTCAAAAAGTTGGGAGCACTCAAACCTATGCAGCAGTAGGGCTACAGGCGAGTCGTTGCATCAACCCTAGAGGAGGATGCAACGGCTCGCTTTTGTTGCTGTTGTGTTAACACTTGAGGGCGTAAAGGATAGGGCAAAAGGTGAGGTTTTTTGCTGTTTTGGGTGAATTGATGGCGCCCAAATGGAACCTCCTATTCGGCTCACGGTTTCGGTCGCGGCCTCATCCTGCGAAGGCGTTATCCGCTCCCTGTTTTTAGTCATCGAAAGCTGGCGAACTGGGATGATCTGCACACTGTTTTTGGGTGATTGAACGCGTTTTTAGGCTCATGCTGCCTTAACCTAAATTGTTATTGATATGTTTCTATTTAATGGGTGTTGTTCAGTGTGTTGCACCAATATGGTTCAACCGTTTTTCGATGCGGCCTAGATAATCCCTAGATAGCCTCAAAAAGTTGGGAG
>NZ_JAUOES010000055.1:0-3811 GCF_031932065.1 Shewanella scandinavica | reverse complement strand
TGGGGCTTAATACGTTCAAATTTAGCTTTAGCCATGGTAATGCCTCAGTCCAAGAATCTTGGTGATGAAAACTAACATATAGAAAAAATCCGATGCATTAAAATGACATCGAACCGATTATGTTTAGGCGTAGGAGCTAAATTTAGATAGGCTGGTGCTGATAGGCAGATTCGAACTGCCGACCTCACCCTTACCAAGGGTGTGCTCTACCAACTGAGCCATATCAGCAACTAATTTGGAGCGGACAGCGGGAATCGAACCCGCGTTATCAGCTTGGAAGGCTGGAGTAATACCATTATACGATGTCCGCGCAACCTAACTAAGGCTACCTAACTACCTAGAAAAAGTGGTGGAGGGAGAAGGATTCGAACCTTCGAAGGCTGAGCCGTCAGATTTACAGTCTGATCCCTTTGGCCACTCGGGAACCCCTCCACAGAAAATGGTGCCGGCACCAAGAGTCGAACTCGGGACCTACTGATTACAAGTCAGTTGCTCTACCAACTGAGCTATGCCGGCATTATCATTTCGGAACGGGATATTAGGTAAATGCGCTCCCAAGTGCAAGTAAAAAACGTCCATTTACGTAAAAAAAGCGCTTGAACGGTGTTTTTTTACACGTTATCCAACTTTGGCGACCAATTAAACAGCGAATACATCAAACGACGACGGAAACACGACTGCAATCACCCATTTAGTATTGTTCCGAATAATCTCATAGTGTACTGTGCCTTTCCTATGCTGAGGAAAGCCAATGACTTCTAAAAATTCAATTCAAAAAGCACTCTATCTCGCCTTTGAGCGCCTGCAATGGTCTGAGTTACGAGATTCAGTGCCGCTGACGCTGAGTGAGCAAGACTTGGAAAACCTTAGAGGCATAAATGAGAAGATTTCCTTATCGGAAGTCACTGATATTTACCTTCCCCTTAGCCGGCTACTCAATTTAATTGTCAAAGCTAAGCAGCAACGTGGCTTAGTGGTCGATGAGTTCCTTGGGCAAAAGCCATCAAGAAGCCCTTACATCATTAGTATTGCCGGCAGTGTCGCCGTAGGCAAAAGTACCACAGCGCGTATCTTGCAAGCCTTGCTACGGCATTGGCCTGAGCACCCTAAGGTCGATCTAGTCACAACGGATGGCTTTTTGTATCCGCTGGCAGACTTGAAGCGTAAAGGGTTGTTACAACGTAAGGGATTTCCAGAAAGCTACGATATGAAAATGCTGGTTGAGTTTATCTCGGCAGTGAAATCTGGCCAACCCCATGTGAAAGCGCCTATCTATTCACACGTCACCTATGACCGTGTTAAGAATCAGCACCAAACCGTTTCTCAGCCAGACATCTTAATTTTGGAAGGCTTGAATGTACTGCAAACTGGGCTCGACTCCCCCGTCGATACCCGTCGCCCTTTTGTCTCCGATTTTGTCGACTTTTCTATTTATGTCGATGCGGAAGAGCCGTTACTCAAACAATGGTACAAAGAGCGCTTCTTGCAATTCCGCTCTGGCGCCTTCAGTGACAAGAAATCCTATTTTCATCACTATTCGTCGCTAACCGATGATGAAGCCAATACCATTGCCGCCAATATTTGGGACACGATTAACGGTCCCAACCTGCAATTGAATATTCAACCGACCCGTGAAAGGGCGCACTTGATCCTACAGAAAGGTCAGGATCATTTGATGTCCCACGTACTGATGCGCAAATAGTCTTCTGTAAAATAGTCTCTGGGGTGCTTAGCGTGCCCTTAAGCTAATTTCACCGCCGATAAATGCTTGCACACCATCGGCGGTTTCGAGCAATACTGCACCTTGCTCGTCAACACCGCGACAAATCCCTTCGACCGATTTTTCCCCCATAAGCAAGCGTATTTCACGGCCATAAAATAAGTCTGCCGCTTGCCAACGAGCTTTGAATGCAGCTAACCCTTCACGTTCAAACAACTGGATATCGCGCTTCAGTTGCCTCTGTAATTCGATAACAAGCGCAGTCTTATCTGGCATATCGACCAAATCTGACAGGTCACTCCAAGGCTGATCGATACCTTTGCCTTGCTCCTCTGACATCGCCATATTAACGCCAACACCAATGATCAGCTGACACTGACTATCCGCCTGTCCCGACATTTCAATCAAGATCCCAGCAAGCTTCTTGTTATCCAAATAGATATCATTCGGCCACTTAACCCCAATATTCTCGACCCCAAACGATTTAAGCACTTCAACTAGAGTGCACGCCACTACTAAACTTAAACCCATAGCCTGTGCCATTCCCTGCGGGAATGTCCAAAACAATGAGAAGTACAAGTGATGCCCATAGGGCGACACCCAAGTGCGACCTCGGCGACCGCGACCAGCAGATTGATACTCTGCCACGCACACATCGCCATTTTTTAGCTCAGTGGTATGGCTCAGCATAAAGCCGTTGGTGCTTGCGATCTCATCAAAATAAAAACAACGGTTATCAATTGACTGCACTAAACGTGAAGCATCAATCAAAGAGATGGGATTGGCTAACTTATAGCCGCGACCCTTAACGCTATAAATTGCCACACCATAAGTTTCTAACGCATCAATGTGCTTATTTACTGCGGCGCGCGAAATCCCAAGTTCTGTGGCTAGCTGCTCGCCTGAAACAAATTGACCGCTAGACAATAACGCTAATATCTGGCGCTTTCTTCCCCAATTATCAGACATACAAATCTCCTTCACCGTTAGCGCCCATGATTCTAGGTTCAGCTTCTAGCACAACACCAAATTTATCCTGTACTTGCGCAATAACATGCAGCGCTAAGCGACAAATATCGCGCCCCGTTGCCCCGCCTCTATTCACTAATACCAAAGCTTGTTTGTCATGCACAGCAGCATTACCAAGCACAAAACCTTTCAGTCCCGCTTGTTCAATCAACCAACCTGCCGCCAATTTCACCGTTGCATCCGCTTGTGCGTAACCCACTATCGTCGGAAAACGCTGTGCTAAATCTAGATAACAGGCCGCGCTGACAATAGGATTTTTAAAGAAACTGCCTGCATTGCCGAGCACAGCAGGATCGGGGAGCTTTTCACTGCGAACTTGGCATACACGCTCAAAGATCTCACGGGCTGTAACGGTTGCTGGATCAAACGATTGCAGTGGACCATAGGCCAAACGCGGTTGCCAACGTTTAACTAAGCGCAGTCCGACTGCTGTCACTACGGCAAGATTGCGTAATTTGTCTTTGAAAATAGACTCACGGTAAGCAAACTGACACTCAGCTGTGCTTATACGCACGAACTCGCCTGAGGGTAAATCAAGATACTCAACCCAATCACATACATCACAGAGTTCAACACCATAAGCGCCAATATTCTGGATAGGTGCTGCGCCAACAGTTCCAGGAATTAACGCCATATTTTCCAGCCCAAACATGCCATGCTCGAGCGTAAACTGAATTAACTCATGCCAATTCTCACCCGCCTCAACCTCGAGATAAAAAGCTTCTGCGTCTTCAGATACTTTTATCCCCTTCGATAAAATCCTGACAACTGTACCGTTAAAGTCCTCTGTGAAGACCAGATTGCTACCGCCACCAAGCACCAACATAGGCAATTGCTGTTGCCATAGTGGCAAACACATCGCCTGAACAGCTTCTTTTGAGTGCACCTCAACAAGATCGGCGCAAGACTGGGCTAAACCAAAGGAATTAAACGATTTAAGGCTATGAGCTAGAGACATGTGTTTGATCAATGACGACAAAAACACATTGTAACTGCTAAAAGCGAGGATTGCAGCTAACGCGGAGGACATGTATTGATGAAAAAGTCATCGTGGAGTAGGCA
>NZ_JAUOES010000054.1:0-3967 GCF_031932065.1 Shewanella scandinavica | reverse complement strand
CCTGAAGAGGAAACAGCCAGAAAAACCTGAGCTTCTCGTAGCCTAGACGGATCTGTAAACGGCATGCTTTCATAAAAAAGAATGGAAAAACAAACTCCAGAGAAAGTTATGAAGAATAGCAAAACTGCCAACCCTCTCACTACGAAATAACTGAATTTGTCAGGTTCGATTGCTATAAAAGAAGCAACCGCAACACTAACAACCATTGCAATCATCAATGAATCAATACTGCTCTCGTATAGTCCGCCTTTCATAAAGTAGAAGACCATAAACCCTGCTATAGCAAGCATTGCCGGAAGCATACGCTTAGTGAATTCTTGTTTCTTTTTCTTCTCGTATTCTTCTTTATCTAATTCATCCATTGTGAATCCTTACTAAAGCCAATATTCCGGCAGCTAACGTTTGGTTAAGGGGCTGGCTTTAGCCAGTCCCAGTGAGCGAAGCGAGCGATTTGAACCACTAGTTAGGGGCCTGTACGCTTGGTTCGGAATGTAAAGTACATGACTGCAAATGTTACTGGCCACCACGTAAAAATTAATATCAAGGCTTCTGCGATATGTACATTGCCTTGGCTGTGCTTTGTGAATATGAAGTCAGTTATCGATTGGAGTACGACGCCGCCACTCCAGAGGCGAGCCTTATGAGCAGGCCATGATAAAAAACGCCATAAATTTCCATGCTCTAAATCGTAAGAAAAGAAAGCAGCGACAAGTAACGCTATTGTTGCCAATAAGCTGAGCAGTAACAGTAAGCTGAGCCTTCTCAGTGGCATATGGCAAAGGCTCCTAACGTTTGGTTAAGGGGCGGGCTTTAGCCCGTCCCAGTGAGCGAAGCGAACGGTTTGAACCACTTGTTAGCTGCATAGAACACCGTAACTTTCAAGCGCCTCTTCAATAACATCAGGGGTAAGCTCAATGAGGGCTTGACCGAACGTTTTATCGTTCTTCATCCATAATATGAAACCAAATATGTAGCGCATCGTTTCTGGGCTTGTAGTCACGGGTATGCGCATATAAGAATATTTCAGTAGCAGTTCCATAGCTGTTAAGTAGTCTTCTAATAACCACTCCGGGACATTCGGGTTTTCACGTTGGCCTTTAGCTATTTGAATGCTACCGATATAAGCCCAAAGATCGGGCCCGTCATAAGAAACTTCGACTAATGATCGTACTAGGAAAGGGATTACTGATAACGAAGCTTCTCCTATATCTCCCTGATGGTAAAGCTCTTGCCATAAGGCATCCCACGCGGCTCTGTCATAAGGGCGATCAAGGACGCCGCTTAATATTGCGATTACATCACAAGGTATACGATAACCACCGAGTAGTTGCCGTTTTCTTAGATCGTCGAGAGTCAGCATGTGCCTGTCCTTTGCAGCTAACGCATTGCTAAGCGGCTATAAAATAGCTGGCTAAAACTAGCGAGGAACGAGCAAAAGCCAGCTGTTTTTTGTCCGTTTAAGCAATTTGTTATATTCATAGCGATGCGACGCGACTTAAACATGTTTGCATTTCAGAAAGAAGATTAGATACAACTCTCTCCTGATTTGGAAAGCTGCCTGCTTCATGCATAAATGTATTCCTCTTTTTAACAATTTCATTTTGAAACCTAACTCGTTCAGATTGAGTTAAATTTTGTAATCCACTTTTAGAATGATTAGTTAGTGAATATAAATACGATCCTAGTGCAGGAGTTTGGACGTGAAGCGCATGTATCCGTATGAATGCAGAAAGGGCTGAATCTAATGCACGCGTTGAATGTAAGACTTGTAATAAGTACTTTCTTTTATCTGGGGATACTCTATAGCACCGATAAACCTCATTAAATTCACCTAACACTAGATTACATTCATGCTCTGAAGAAATCGCGCTACCTGTTATTATTGCGTTTATTGTATCTATTCTTTTTTTTGCTGTACTCATGAAGCCCTCGTTCAAATCTGTAATTTATATATTCTGAATATCTGTCTGCACTATCGTAAGATTTGGCATGACTAAGACCTAGACCCGCGAATGCAGCCCCCCTCAGACCTTTTAATTCATCATGCGTATAGCCAGGTAAATTTTGCGATAGTATTAATTTACTTTCGTGGGTTACTTTGCTTAAAACCCCATCCTCATAAATTGAATCTATTTGAAGTGAAGAAATACATAGACGCCTTAATAGATCAAAACGTCTTTTGGAATTCACAAAGTCTGGGGTGCTAAAGTAACCATTTGATGTTTTTGAAAAATACTTGGACTCATAAGATTTACCTTTAATGGGCTTTTCATCGAATCTGCCGAACCAATTAGAATAAATCGCTTTTTCATAATTATCCGTATTTACGTCTAAAACTCTTCTTTCTTCAGGTTCATCATCTCTTAATTGCTGGATGGATAATTCATATAATAAGTTGTACTTCACATAATGCTTATCTCGACCAACAGTCGCTCTTTCAACTGAAAGGTTATTTGGGGATTCATTGAGGAGCAACAGACTTTGATTGAGGTCATTTAACTCAATAACACGATCAAAGCTAGAATAAACCTTGTCGATAACTGAACTATCATTATTTTCGTTAGCAATGAGTATGTGTTGTGTGTGAGTAGGCAATGCATACCTGCACAATGCTAGCCTAGACAAAAGATTTTTAGGGCTCTTTTTCTCGGTCGAAAGTAATTTATAATATGCTGCAATCTTGCCATTTTTAGCAACTAAGCCATCAGGCGGTGTTACTAAAACAGGGTGATCTGGTGAAGCGACAATCGCAATGTCAGAGTCTTTGTTTTTTATCAAATTTTCAAACAACTAAATCTCCCCTCATGTAAATATAACGCCTGCCACAACGGCTTGGGTGAAGTGGCAGCGTTTTTGCGTCTTTTTGCAAAAACGGTGACAGTTTACCCAAGTCCGATTGATGGCACTTGTTATGCGCCGACATTACGTGCCACCACTATATGGTTTGTAATTTTCAAACTCCCAAGACATATGCTTAGCCAATTGCTCACTTATTGAAGCCCAATCTTGACCTTGGCATTGCTCAAGAATTTTTTCGACCTCAGATACTACACCTGACCAAGAGTACTCATTAAGAACGATTGCATGTTTTGATGAGTTTTTACCGTTTAAATTATTTGGTGTAACGATATGAACCTGAAAATTATCACCACCTTCTGAGTCTGGCCCAACAGTAAAATTCATCCAGAAATCTACGTCGTGCGCATCATCAGGCACCCATTTATCAATGGGGTCGTGATCAGTGCAATCGTAGCTTACGATGATCGGTTTCATTCGTTTCCTTTGTACGCATAACGCCTTACTAAGCGGCGCGAAATAGTTGGCTAAAATGTACGAGGAACGAGTGCTAGCCAACTGTTTAGCGTCCGTTTGAGTAACTTGTTATGTATTACTTATCACGATTGCCATATGCTGCAAAAGCACCAAAGAGTAGAAGGTTGAAGCCAACTGGGTATAATCCGAAAAGAATCCACTCGCCCCAACTTGTTGGTAATATATAGCCTATTGCACCAGTAATAGAGCCTATAATTAAACACCCAATTACAATATTGTGATCATCGTTTTTCTCTTTTCTAAGTGCTCTAGGTACAAAAAAGAGAGCAAACAAGAACCAAATAATTGAGCCAGCTATTGCTTGCTTAAGTTCCTGCCCAATTTCAATATCTAAACTTGAAGCGAGATTCTTTTTAGCTGTAATTTCTACTAAACCTCGATGAATATTTTCTATAGTTTTACTTGCTAGTTCATCTTTATGATCTAACTTATTTGTTTTTTCTAATAAAGCTACAGTACGTTCATATGCAGTTAACTCGTTATTAAAAGTTTGGGATTCATAAAAAAAGAATGAAAAGCCAATAATAATTATCAAAGTAAAAAAGATAATCAATCTTCGCCATGAAAAGTCAGTAGCGAATTTTTCCATAAAATCAAAGAAAGGTTGAATCATAACCACTTACATCCTGTAATA
>NZ_JAUOES010000053.1:0-5652 GCF_031932065.1 Shewanella scandinavica | reverse complement strand
ATTAATACTTTCTTTTTTGTGCGTATCATAGTTGACAGTGTGGTCAAAACAGCTTTACTGTAATACAAGTTCTTGTATAATGCGCCGTCCATAGGAATAGGATCGGAAGCCATTTAATCATGGTTTTCGTCGCTGCATATCCTTATGAAGAACATTTTAGTATCCGTTGAGATTATTATGAAAAATGAAAAACTTTTAGATATGCTGGGTAATGATCCAGTTCAACTAAATATGATTTCATTGAAAGTTAAGTTGATGTTGATCATTACCGCATTCATCGAAGAAAATAAATGGAACCAAGCTCAGGCCGCTGACAAACTTTGTGTTAGCCAGCCAAGAGTAAGCAACCTTGTAAATGGCAAAATATCAAGATTTTCAATTGATATGCTGTTGGAAATACTAGGTAAGCTTGGTTATCTTATGGATATAACGTTTAATCCTGAAGAGGGTAACAACCCTATAAATGTAAGGATTAGAAAAACAGCCGCGTAGACGGCGGCTGTTTTAGTTGCTACTTAGGCAATAGCTTTGTATCTGATTTTTATGGTGTTCTCGTGCTTAGAGTCTGTGCCATCAGACGTTTTTACAAATGCATGTAAAATGTGCACGATGCCATTCTTTATCGCATAAACACAACGATAAGCTGGCTTTCCATTTTTGCAGATTTCTTTAACTCCGCTACCTAAACCGTGCAATGGTTTGATGTTTGTCGGCGTCAAACCGTAGCACAGTTGCGTTATCGCAAAAATAAACTGTTCCTTTATTTCATAAGGAAAAGAATCTAGTTTTTTCTTTGAGTCTCCATGAAACTCACAATCGTTTTCGTCGGACATAAATACCTCCTTTGTAGTGTGTGTATAGGTCGATACTGCTATTTAAACCGTGGGTTTTAATTTCCATATCTTTTTCCTTTTTAATTTTTTATTATGCTGTATGTTGGGGATAGCCCAACATGAGCATATTAAACCGGTGTTGTTATCTCCGCAAGGTATGATATGCAAATTTTTATATAATAAAGGTTGTTACAGAGGTCGTGCGAGAGATGAACGGCGTGTCTGTGCGGGAATCCGGTAGTTTTGAGTTAAAAATAAAAATGAAATAATTAGGGTTTGTATTTGGCTCTTATGTCGTTACGAAGTTTTATGTCATCTAGTGTACTAACCACTTTTGGCCAGTCAGGATCATCTTCTGCTTTTGTTACCTTCTTAGGATTTGTTTCGTCAATTAATGGTGCAGTATATGAGAGTCTATTTGTTAGGCTCACTATTTGCTCTTTCATCTCCGCCTGCTCTTTTCGTAGCAAATTAATAGCATTAAGCAGATCGTAGTAAGATGGTGTTGCATTGTGTGGCTTTTCTATGACTTCCTCTGTTGCAACTTGCTTTAGTTCGCCATATACACGAATCAACTCGGAAGTGTCTACGTGTGGCATTCCATCCCTATCTCTTTCATAAGAAAGCTTCCCTGCATTGATGTGGCGCCATATTGTCGTTCTGTTTTTGCCTACAATTTTGGCTGCTTGAGATAGATTTACTTTTGCCATGTTGCATCCATATTTATGCATCAAGAGATGCCGTGTTGCGGTGTGTTGCATTTTTTATTATACGTCGAGCTTAAGCTGGGCGCTTTGTTTAAACTCAAACGATAGCGCTGCTACGGTACGACCTTTTTTAATGGTTTCGTAATTGATAGTAAGATCTGAACGCTGATTTAATTCATCTAAGGCCGGTTTGATCACCCACTTATTTAGGTCTCTGAATTGAGGATATTTGTCGGCGATTCCTAACGCTGAGCGAAAGTCATCCACGTAAATTATTCTTTCGCCTGTAGCGTTAAACTTCATTAGTAGCTCGTATAGCCTAATGGAGTGTGCTGACTGCAAATTCGCTATGTGACGGAGTTTATAAGTTGTAAATCTGCTCTGTAAGCAGCTTATGTATTTTAAGACCTCATCTGTCCAGGTGAGCGTAATCGCTCCTTGACCTTTAAGTTTTTTCACTCCTTTTTGAACCCATCTCAGCTTAACTTCTTCCTGATCATCCTTTAGAACTATCACAGCATCAAATAGAGCATCTGATGCTTTATACAATTCACGATGAGCGTTCTTGATGTCTATCCCCATAAGTTCGGAAAACTCTAGAGCTGTTAGAGTCATCTCCTTTGATGTATTGCCTCTAGAATCTACTTTTCCTAGGCAAGCCAACACTAGTTTCTGAGCTTGCACATTTAGTTTGTAGCTGGCATCTATCAAGTTATTTGATTTTGTTACAGAAAGATTATTCATTTTGTTGTGCTTCTTATTTGTGGAGGTGATTTCATTAGTTCCACAATACACATGTGTGGAGGATGTATCAATGGCCTCCACCGTTGCTTGTTAGTATTACCGTAAATCTCTCCACTTATAATTCGTACGGCACCGTAAATCTCTCCACTTAATATCTCAATATTACCGTAAATCTCTCCACTTAATATTGCTGTAGCCCTTTGATACCAAGGCTTGTGGGGCGCTTAAAAACAAGAAAGATCTTAAAGAACAAGAAAGATCTTTAAAAAAAGGCTGCGCATGTGGATAACTTTTAAAAATTTCGAGTGAAAACCCTTCTTGGGGGGCTTGCCCCCCGCCAGCCCTTCCCCTCGCTTCGCTCGTTTCCGGCATCCCCCAAAGAAAAAATGCCTCGCCATTTCCTAGCTACGCTAGGGGCGAAGTTAAAAACATTGCTGAAGATATATTTTGCCTACGGCCATTTAGCTTCAACTGTGCGGATAGCCCGTTACCCTGCGGGGCTGGTTCGCTACGCTCACTGTCAGGCAGAAAGAGAAAGTTAAAGTCAACGCTAATAGGTCTAAATTAAGATTTGTGGCGTTTTAGATTGAAAAAGCAACAGTTCATCAATATTTAAATAAATACGCTTAAAACGTTTCCTATGAGCTTTAGCGGGCACTGTAATTTAAGTTTCATTGTGCCTCAGAGCGAATACCAGCTAGCGAAGTCTGCTGGTATTCGTGAAGTGGCAGGCTTGGGATAGTTTGAAAAAGTTACTAAATCAAGTGCCATAGAGAAGCCAACTTAGAGGGGGTATGTCACTCCATTTTAAGGGAGTGACATACCCCCAGGTGTGCTCCTAATGCGGGGGATGTTGGCTTCTTTTGGCATTTTAAGCGCGTGATAGCGGCGGCCGCTATTGCGTGCGAATTTGGCTTGCGGTAAAGTGACATTTCTTCCAGCGCATCTCTCGATGCTTCAATATTTCTCCGTAAAAAATACTTTTTTGCTCCCGTCCAACAGGACGTTTGTAGGATCACTGACTAGCACTCAGACTTGATGGCGGCGCTCAACAGAGACGCATCATTTGTGGCAATTGCCCTTAGCAACACTTGCTCAATACCCTCGTGGGTTCTTACCTGTTCTCGGCAGTAGGAACGAGCATTAACACTAAACTGACTTCCGAAATGGCCGCCTAGCGAATGCTGCAGGCCTATGTGTTGCTAATCCGCCAGAGCAAACTCTTTTCCATTGTTAATGCGCCAAATAGGCGCATTCCCCTTTTTTGAATTTGTTACTATTTCAAGGGGCTTTATGGCTTTCACTTTCTTTTTTCAGGCCAATAAATTTTTGAAGCAGCACTGCGCCAGTTCATTCGCAACGAAATCGGAGCGGATTAAAACGATCCGTTTAGTCGATAAGCAATTGAGAGAGTTAGGGTTTAAAAATCTGCAGTTGAAAGGGCTAAAGCCAAAACATATTGATGCATTGTTGCAAAAATGGCAGGCGGAAAACTTGTCTGCAGGGACAATTAAAAACCGGATGGTGCATATCCGTTGGCTAACCGAAAAAATAGGCAAAAAGGGCGTTATATCGCCGTCAAATTCGGATTTAGGGATCGATAAACGGGTGTATGTCACCAATGAAAATAAGGGAAAAACACTTACCGAAGCCCAACTTAATGCGGTGTCAGATCCGTATATAAAAATGTCGCTACAGCTTCAAGCCGCGTTTGGCTTAAGGCGCGAGGAAGCGATGAAGATTATTGTTGATAAGGCAGTTCAAGGCGATCGTTTGCTGTTGGATGCGTCTTGGTGCAAAGGCGGTCGAGATCGCGCGATCCCTATTTTGACGGACGAACAGCGCCAACTATTAACACAAGCGAGCACGTTAACCCGTGGCCGTTCGCTCATTCCGCCGCAGTTAATGTATGTGCAGCAAATGAAACGCTACGAAAATACCTGCCTTAAGATTGGCCTCGATCGGGCGCATGGCTTGCGTCACCGCTACGCGCAGCAGCGCTATGTCGCGTTAACCGGTTTCGAATGTCACGCAGTATCTGGGGTCGCAGCAAGAAGGCTGTCAGAGGCGCACAGGGCACTAGATAAAATGGCAAGGGCAATCATTACGCAGGAGTTAGGCCATGGCCGGTTGCCGGTCACGGCTGTTTATCTGGGTTCTTAGTGCTGCTACTATCAACTCAGTGCAATATCCAATCAGGAAGCGGGCGCCATGAGTACAATTCAGATTATCGGTTTTTTTCTTATTCTCGCGACCTTTGGCACGCTGATTTATTCGGGATACTTGTTATATACCCATAGCAGCTTACCTGATCAGTCTGGTAAGCCTCGTCTGCGTTGTAAAAAGCGTTAGTGCTTTTTTTCCTTCACTAACATATCGCTGGCGCTGTCATATACCCAATGCTCATTGGGGTCGAGTTGATGCTTTCCTAACACATTCGCAGCCCGAACGAGCCAGTCCTGTACCTCGGGGGAATCCATTGTGTGATGACCTGGGATCGCCAGTAACGCTGCTTTTAACGCTTGCTCTTCAGGAGTGAGTGCCATGTTAAATCCTCTTCATTTGGTCACGATATTATCTTCATCTCGTCACGGTAGTCGTCACTTGATTATGTTACTATTTCAATGTATATTGATTTTGTAACTTAATCAAGGGTGACGTTTATGACAGAACAATCTAAGTCAAATAACCATGGTGGCGCTCGCCCAGGTGCGGGTCGTAAAACCAAGTATGAGAAGACGGTAGTGATGCGGGTGCCTGAGAAGTACCAAGAGGCAATTAAAGCGCTGATCAGTCACTTAGATAATACCGCTTACATCGATAGTCACTATCTAAAAGGGGAGATATCTGATCCTGTTTTCCTTCGTTCTTTAGATGACAATGCTCAGAACATCACTTTTTCAACGCAACCACTCTTGAAAAAGTAACATATTCAAATTGAATGATGGTCACCAATTGTGAAAATAAGCATTTCAGAGTGCTTTTGGTGCCAAATTCAAACCGGCTTTTTTAATGGGGAGCGCACCCTGAAAGTCGTTCTAAACTTTCATGTGCTTTTCGATGGATTTTGACAAGATACTTAGGTTAAACAACCTGTGATGGCTTTCTTATGCGCGTAAGCCTTGTTTTCTATAGCAAACTCATCTATTTAACATAACTGCCAATTGTGAGCATAATATAATTATATTTAATTAAATTTAATTATATTTTAATTAAAATAAACAGATTTTAAGTAAAACACTTTAAATTCATTGGTTTATGATTTTTTTGTCGTGATTTCAATAATTGGCGGAGAGCAAAAAAGAAACAGAATTATTTATTTTTTTAAATTTTTGATTTTACATATCATTGTTTTTTATGGTTTTTTT
>NZ_JAUOES010000052.1:0-7576 GCF_031932065.1 Shewanella scandinavica | reverse complement strand
ACAGCGCGGGCGTCGATAACGAATGCGACAGGCGTTGTGGCTTCATGGTTTCAAACAAGTGCTGCGCCATATCATTCAACTTAGCTTGGTACTCGTCGGGGCTCAGTTGACGGCGGTTAGGGTGCGCGCCCACAGAGGTGCTGCACTTTTTGGCCGCTTGATTTTTCGCTAAGGTCATGGACACGCCGTAAACAAAAAACATAATTGCCTCCAACAAGGTGAAACTGTTGCCGTTATCGTTACAGGGATATGGACCATCACCCCTTGGTTGCTTTGCCTTGGCTGCTTTGTCTAGGTAGCCTAAATCGTGAATGTGCGCTGCGGCTCTACGGCTCTACTGCGTTAGCGGCCGACGGGCGTGGCTGTCGTCATCGTGTGCAGCGGATGCACATTAGTGACGGCTTGCGAGTCGTTGCGCCACACCATCACCTTGCCGTACAAACCTTGTTGGGGCTCAGTGAAGCGCAGGCTGAAATTGAGCCCGAGTTCGCCTGTGTGGCGAATAAACTGGCGGTAAAACGCAGGGCTTGGGTGGTGATAGGCAAAATGCTTGACCAGCTCGGCGCAACGGACTTGCACTCGTGGGCAATCCATTGGGTCGGTGTGGCCCTTGGCCAGCGCCATTAAACAGGCAAAACGTATTGCAACCAGTAGACGAAACTCATCGCGTTGCTTAGGTGTGGTGTGAACTTTCGCTAGAATCATTTCCCTGTCCTCGGTAGTTATTTAAGTTTTCTTAAATTGAATTTAGGAAAACCTAAGCATAAAGTCAAGGTTAAATTTAGGGGAACTTAAAATTTAAGTTTTGATTTTTGAATTGACAATTAATGGAATAAGATATTGAACTAATGAGATGGAATTGTGACTAACAGTATAAATTCTTTCGTACTATCAATGTATTATGACTTCTATTTTTCATTAAAACTTCAGTGCTTTAAAAGCTATCAGCTTCTGATGGGCTGAGTTGATGCGTATGATTTCATATGTACCTAAAAAGAAAGATTTTTTTATATGAAATGATTACTTGTTTACCTAATTGGAAACTTACCATGAATTGAACAGTTTTTTTTTGTATACTGAACAGTAGATTTATGCACATTAAATATTGAGGTTACGACTTTGTCGTTATTTAAAATGCCCTTAGAGCCAGAGTTAAAATCAAATATAATCAATCATTTAATTGATGAATGGGGAATTGGAACCCATGACTTAATTATTAATGAATTTACAGTCGGTGATTTGTCTCGACGTGTTGATCTTGCATTGATCAAATCTAATCGTCTGTTTGCTTTTGAGGTAAAGAGTGATGCAGACTCACTAGTTCGCTTACAAGGTCAGGTAGATAAATACCTGACATATTTTGACAAAGTGATAGTAGTAACAGCCCCTAAACATACACGTAAAGCACTTGAAATAACGCCTTTACATGTTGCCATTTGGGAAATATCTAATGGCAAGATTTCTATTAAACGAAAAGGAAGAATTAAAGCTGTTAATTCTAAGAAAGAATTAATTGAAATGATGACTGCCGTAGAATTGCGTAAATTGGCTAGACAGCTTGATATCAAAACTTTGAATATAAGGAGAAAAACCTTAGAAACGGCGCTGATGTTGGCACCATGTTATAAGTTGAGAGATTCCGCTATTAACTTTATTAAAAACCGATATAAGTCGCGTAATGATAAGTTTTTCGAAAAAATTTGTGAAGGTAATTCAACCCCTGATGATTTAGAGTACTTAAAGCTTTCTCGTCGAAATGTTAAAACAGCAGAGGTGATTAATATAGAATGTTTTATTTCTGCATTAGAAGAATTGAAATCTGCACATGAAAAAAATCATAAAGTAACAAATATGGTGGTAAATGTTTAGTTCATTTATCACCATATTGTCAGTAAAATTTTAATCTATCCAATCTTCTTCTGTAACTATTTCATTTAAATTTTCTAGATAATGAAGTTGTTGGTATAAGTGAAGGTTAATTCTTACTGCTGTTGCCCTGTGCGCTGATGTAATACCAAATGTGTCCCCTATGCTTGTTTTTTCTATCATTTGTCGTCCCCAAGCTGGTAGGTTACTAATCCAATAATCACTCTTCATAATCTCAATTGCCGCATCTTTATAAAGCTGTTCTTTGTTATCTTCATCCTCGGAAAATTCTTTACGAACAAAGCGCCAATCATTTTTCAAAGCATAATCAATCCTTGGGGGTGGAAGACCTCCTCCTCCATTTTGAGTCAGTTCACGAGAGCTACCCCTATCAGAGTAAACTAGTTTTACTTCAGGGCAGTCATTAGCAACAAGATTGTAAATTTGTCGCTCATAAATGGGTATCTCGCCTTTATATGATCGTCCGAAGGAATAAGGAAATGATGTGCCAGAAACTGTAAATATCGCATGTGGAAGAATTTTATATAGCGATTTTATAAATCTAGAATATTGATGATATTCTAATAAATTTCGCCTTGACAAATCACCGTAATCTAAAATTACTAAAAGTTCATGAATTGGTTTTACACTTAAAGCTTTAATTATTATATTCAACTCTTCAGGTGTAATTGAGTTGTTTTCAGTAAGTTTTAATCGGGCCACAATAGGCCTTTGTAAATGCAGAAAGTTATCTAATTGAAGGTTTAGTTCATCCACATTTTTAATTTGTAGTACTGGAATTAAATTTATATTTTGGGTGATAAATTCCACCCAGTTTTGATATCCATTACTTGGGTCTGCTAATCTTTGGAATTGATAAAAAACTTCTTTTACATTTCCTTCAGATTCTGATATTTTTTCAGGTATCGATTCTATGAATTCAGCATCTAAGTCGGCAATCCAAAAGCGATTCCCAAATGCTTTTTCTACTCGCTTAATTGAGTTGCTTATTTGATTTGAATTTGCCCACCTTTTTAATTCTACAATAGGTAGAATCAGGTCTTTTTCATTTTCAAATAATTCTTCTACCGCTGCCATTTCAGCAGGTTTTAAAGATAAGATTGGAACATAATTAGCTTTATTTAGTTGCATGTGTGCTCCTATGAATTAATTCCAATCAAGTCTGTTTTTTAATGCTGTTGGAGAAACATCTAGCTCTTCGGCAACGGCTTCGTATAATAGCTCACCTTTTTTGTCGGCTGAGTGTTTCTTTATTAGTCGCTCAACATGATTCATCGGCATAATAATATCAGCGGCGAGGCTATCTGCTTCACGTTCTATAGCTGTAGATTGAGATGAGCGATAGAGCACATCATCAGTTATACCGTCTCCTAATAACTCTCGATGCAATAAAAAATGAGCAATTTCATGAGCTAAAGTATATCGTTGCCTAGTTTTAACGTCATGTCTGTTAATTTTTATATTTACAACTCCATCTGACTCTTTAATTTGACCAGAGATGTTTGCAGTTAGAGTGGCAAGTTTAACAACAAGACCAAATTCTTGTGCAATTGCTCCAAGTTTTACTGGGCATTCAGCTTGTATTCTGTTTATAACGGACTGTTGCGAAGGATTTAGTCGGTGCCATACTTTAGACTTATTCATCATTCATTAACCTCTTCGTCAACTTCAGGATATTTGTTAAAACCGCTAGAACCAGTGATTACACTGGTTGTAAAATTAGCTCTTATAATTAAATCTACAGCACTTTCAAGATGCTCCTTTAACTCTCCGGCATCAAGCAGACGTGCTATTTCAGTTTTAGCTACATGATTAATCTGGATGTTAGCTTCCATTTTTGCAACATCTGAGGCAACGATGTGGGCCGCCTCTTTTGCACTGTCTCTAACGTTACGATATCCATAAAATGCAACAACTGCTACAACAACCCCTAGTGTTGTAATAATAACTGTTACGCAAGCAAGTAATATGCTTATCCACATCGAATAATTCATACTACTGTTGGTATTCTCAATCTCAGTTAAGCTATTTTTAAGTTCCTGTTGTTCAGATTTTAAGTCACCAACTACTTTTTTATATTGCTCTATAGTGTCGAGTAAATCTTGATTTTGATTATTGTTAGGCAGGGGAACTTGAGCTTTTTCTGCATCAATCGTTCTAATAATTTGACCACTTTCAGAGGCAGGTAAAGTTTCTAATCTGCTCTCATTATTTATTTGTGCTTGTAAATTAGAACTTAGAATTGTCAAGAGAGTAAAAATCAGAGGTAAGACTTTTTTCATAAAACTTCCCTTTAACTGGATGGAGATCCATATTTAATTGTTATAGGCACATTAGGTCAAAATTACACCTTGCTATGCCCCGCAGAAACTGGATAAATTTAATTTACTGCAGTATATCCATCAGTTCATTAAATTCTGATTTAAACTATTAACTTGCCTAAGGCATTGAAATATAGGATAAATTATATTAAAACCGAATACCAAAAGACTTTGCCGATGATTTTTACCTGTTTTAGTTTTTCAACATCCAAGTGTTCGTCTGGCCACTCATCCGTGTTGTAGCTACGTAGGCGCAAGCCACCACCGGGGAGTTTGTAGAGCATTTTGACGCGCATCATGCCATCGTGGTTAATGGCGTACATTTTACCGTCGATAACCTCAGTGGCTGAGGTATCCACGCCCACAGTTGAACCGTGGGGTAATACAGGTTCCATGCTGTTGCCATTCACTTTGACGCAGGCCGCATGATCTGTGTTTACACCTTGGCGCTTAAGGCTGCTTTTGGCAAAACGGAGCTTAGGGCCTTTATATTCAATACCTTCTGCAATCCCTTCACCAGCCGAGAGTTCGATATTCACGTAAAAGGGAATTTCAACTTCATCGTCACCTAGTGGGCTATCGTTGTCCCATAGATCAAAACCGCCTGCCCATTCAGCATTGGATTCTGGTTTCTTCGTATTTTTACTATCACCAAACATCAACCAGTCAGGAGAGCACTGAAGTGCTTGAGCCAACTTGTAAAGATTTTCACCTTTTGGAGATGTGTCACCTGATTCCCATTGTGAAATGGTAACGCTTGAAACTCCTACTTTTTTACTAAGTTGGAGTTGAGTCAGGTTGATAGTTTTTCTTCGCTCTTTAGAGCGTTCACCGAGTGTTTTCATATAAGTTATCTTAAATCAATTTGACTTAGGTTTTATTTATACCGATACTTAGGAAAACTTAAGTTTAGGGTGGTGAAAAATGAAAACTCAGCTTGCCGTCGAATATTTCAAAGGGAAATCGAAACTAGCGAATGCATTAGGTATTAATCCAGCTTCCGTTTCTCAATGGGGTGAAGATGTTCCCGAACTCCGCGCTTATCAAATCGAGCGCCTAACTGATGGCGCACTCAAAGTTAACCCCGTCGTTGTTTTAGATAATCCTGAGTCAGTGAATGTGGCTTAGGTTCACTTTAGGTTGAAGGAGGACAGTACACATGAAAACCCATTCACGTAAAAACGACAGCCGTTTGAATTTGTTGATGAAAACAATTCATCGGGTGTTGGAGTTACCCAAGATGACGCGCTTTGCGCTGGCGATAGATTTTGTTGCGGCGGTTGAGCGCCTTGGGCTAAGCGAGGTGTTGGCGGCGGAGGGCATTAGCTTTGCCAGCACGCAAGACGTGCACAACGATGCGCGGATTAATGCGCAAAAGCTGTTCCGTTGGCTTGGTCAGTACGAGGGCCAACACCCGCAGGTGGATCGCTTGTTTCATGTTGAGCAAGCACTGGTGGCGGCACTGCCCGAGCATTTGCGGGTGCAGTATCTCAACGATGTGTTTGGCTGCACTGGGGTGACTGTGATTGCCGACCGCATGAATGACGGCCATGTGCTGCATGTGGCCGATATGGCGGCATCGCTCACCAAAGAGAACGCCGAGGCGCAAGTGGCGGTGATCCATTTGGGTCCGGCGCCGAAGCGCGAGCAGTTAGTGGCGGCGCACCGCGAGTTAAAAGAGTCGGCGGCAACCACGCAAGCGAGCATGGCGGCGTTAGAGCTGGCGTACCCGTATTTAGCCAGTCATGGCGGTAAGGCGGCGCAATTCGCGGCCGAGAAGTGACCGCGATGCCGCAATCGAACCTTAACATCAATGTTATCGCCAGTGCTAAGACTGAGTTGCACCAACAGTTGATCCGCTTGGGCGACATGATCGGAGACGGTTTGCACTTAGAACCTGATGGCAAATGGATTGCGAAAGAGTATGTAAAAGTGGCGCGGGCGTTAGGTTATCGGCCAAAACGTGCTAATCACAGCGCACAGATTAATGCGGTGATGCTTAAGCGGGTGGCTGATGTGCCTTGTGGCCAGTGCGGTTTGGCTTTAAAGCAAACCAAGTCGGGCTCAAAACGCGCCGTGTGTGCCAATGGGCATAAGTGGCAGTTGTTGAAATGACTTGTTTGAATGACTTGTTGAAATAAGAGACGGAGTGAATGACATGTTCACAAATCAGTTAAGTGATAACTGGGCGCGTAAAAAACGCCGTTATCAAATTGCCCGCCACAGTTTGGCGACCGATGCGGGCTTGATACCTAAGATGAAGTGGGGAGCATAACGATGTTTGATCCTGAATGTTTAATTTGTTGTTTGGAGGGCGGCGCCGCGTGTTCGGTGCATGGGCAAGTTAGCCGTGATGATGGGCCCGCCGTGGCCGCGCTTACCGAGATGGAAACCGCGCAAGTGACGTTACTCATGATGCAAGCAAAGCAGTTAATGCTTAAGGCGATGGCGCTTAAATCTAAGTCGAAAATGCCTAGTAGCACTGAGCCTAATGTGCCAGAGCTTAGCGCCAAAGAGCTTAGCGCGGCAACCTCTGAACGGGCAGCGTTAAGCGGCGTGAACATGGGCAAAGACATTGCCTGTTTTCATGGGCATACCACGGCGGATTTGTTTAGGCGAACGCAGGTGGGCCGAATGGTTGAGGTGTTAAGGAGCTGCGATGAATTGCAGCATAGTCGCCCCGAGCGTTGGGCGGTTATCGCGACCGACATCGTGGATAAGGCGTTGCTGGGCAGTGAAAAGCAGTTGTTGCTGCCGACGGTGAGCATCGATTGGATTATGAATTATCTGCTGATGGAAGAACAACGTGCGGAGCGTTCTATTGCGCTATTGGCGGCGGATGTAGGCGCGGCTGATGCGAGTGCAGCTAATGTGAGTGCGGCTGATATGAGTGCAATAGCAAAAAGCCGTAACGTGCACATTAAACGGCGTGATTTTTTTAGCCAGTTGCGCAGTAACTTGGCGCACAAGGTTGACTTGCTTGGCTGTGAAGGCGAGCGAGCGGAGGGCAACGGGGCACATTGCAGTTGACCCGTTGTTGTAGACATAAGAAAGCCCGCTGAAGTTTTGGCGACCGATGCGGGCTTAATACCTATACCTAAAGTGAGGCAATATCATGTTACTGAAGCATGGGGTTTGCGTCAATTCGAGTTTGTGGGTTGCTCTGTTTGGGGGTGGCTTATGAGTATGGAATTGATGGTAAAAGCGATGAAGGCCAAGGTGGGCAATCCACTGCGCAAGCTGGTGTTGATCAAGCTTGCTGATAACGCCAATGACCAAGGCGAATGCTGGCCGAGTTACCAGAACATTGCTGAGCAGTGTGAGATCACTCGTCGCAGTGTGATGAACCACGTAAAAACGTTGGAGGA
>NZ_JAUOES010000051.1:0-7583 GCF_031932065.1 Shewanella scandinavica | reverse complement strand
AATTAGACCCGATAGATGGCTTTAACCCACTTCTACCCAAAGTTTGCCGCAGCTCGAAGTTCAGGCATTTGTTATCTGATAATTTGAGATACATAATGTAATGACTACCAAAGAGTAAGGTGTGATCATGAGGGATTTGATAAACCGTTACATTGAATCAGACTTGCCTAGTCTGGTTCACGCGCGAACGCGATCATTTTTCATGAGCTTTGGGCTAACAAATCTTTGCCCTATTCTTGGTTAGAGTAGAACCCCTAACTCATACTGCTAGTGCGTATTTGCCCTACCTCAAGTTATCCGTAAAAGTCAGCCTTTATAAAATTATTAGCCGTTTTGTAATCTAATCTCTAAATCTTTTCATTAACCTATTTGACTCTCTCTGGTTGAAGTTCGTCATGAGTTTGTGGTTCTCTCTGAGCGATAGGGACACAAAGGGTGATTTTCAGTATAATTAATGATTATTGAAAATGTATTTATTAATAATTATTGGTTTCTAACTATGCTCAATCCTATTTGGCTTAACACTTTTAAAACATTGGTCGATGTTGGACACTTCACCAAAACGGCCGAATTGCTCCACATGACGCAACCTGGGGTAAGCCAGCACATAAATAAACTAGAAGCTGCATGCGGTTATCCTCTAATAAAGAGATTTAACAAAAAGTTTGAGTTAACAATCTATGGGCGTAAAGTTTACGATTATGCTGTCAAACATTTTGAAGAAGAGTCTGAACTATTACAGAATTTGGCACACGACGAACCTTTCCGAGGTCGCTGTACTATTGGCTGTTCGGGAACTTTCGCCTGGTTGATTTATTCAGAATTACTTTCTTTGCAAACGAGTTATCCAGACTTATCCATTGAGTTAGAAGCAACACCAAACCAACGTATATTTGAGCAAGTACTACAGGGAAAATTGGATATAGGTTTAGTGACAAAAGAACCCAATCCTAAATATTTTGCGAGCCGTATTATTGGTGCGGAGTGTCTTGCTCTTGTGCTGCCACTTTCCGCAGACGAAAACTTATCTATAAATGAATTGTTAATGGAGTTGGGAGTAGTTCGTCATCCAGATTTGGCTCACTATTTCCAAACTTATGTTAATCAAGCCCACAATGATTTACTTAGTTTGGTCGATTTAGAGAATGTTTCGACACAAAGCTACATTAACCAAGTGCATCAAATATTGGTTCCTATAGCTAAGGGTATCGGTTTTACGGTGGTTCCTCGATGGTGCGTCAACCTGTTCGCAGCCAAAGAACAGCTAAAAATATTCAATATTACCGCAGAGATACAGGAGCCTGTGTACTTGGTTAGCAAACTTAATTCACCACTTGCTAGGCGTTATGAACAGATCATTAAAGTTATCGAGAACTCTTTTGATATTGGTTGATGTAAGTTAAGAACTACTATTCAGAAGCTATTAGCTTTTTGATCTTATATCTGACCTAGGAATGAATACAAAAAGGTTGGCATCAGAGCCAACCTTTTGTTTTACGTATTTACTTATTCATAGTCTGAAGCGTAAGTGTCTTCGTAAGAATGTGAGTAGAACTCAAACAGGTTGCCAAACGGGTCTTCCAGATAAACCATTTGTGCTTGTTTTAGCTCGTTTTCTGGATGGTAACGCATGATGTCCATCCGAACTTTACCGCCATACTCTTCAACACGTTTGATTGCTGTATCAAACTGCTCTTTAGGTAGCTGTAAGCAGAAGTGGAAGATACCTAGGCGAGCGAAGTCTACTTCATGACGTTCTTGACGATCTTTCATCTCAAACAGTTCAACGCCGATACCATCTGTTGTTACCAAGTGAGCGATGTTAAAGCCTTTAAAACCTTCACCGAATACCGCAATGCACATACGGCCAATCGCAGATTCTCGTCCTTCAATCACTTTAGTCTTGTTCATTACAATACGAATACCTAGCGCTTTAGTATAGAATTCAACCGCTTTGTCCATATCACCAACCATAATACCTACGTGATTCATTTTCATAATGTGCTCCAATACATTTCTTTTTGTAACTATCGTTTCGATGGAATGGAATATATGGCTTAATCATTAGCAATTAAAATTATCGATATTTATAAAAATGATAATTTTAAATTATAATAAAGGTAAGGTGTTACATATCGCCGCCTCAGCGCGATCTAGGCTAGCACGAAAATGTCCAAAAATGAGCCAGTGAATCACTCTACACCAGACTGATTCATGCTGACCTTAAAGCAGACCCATTTCGCCCCGTTTCTTCCTTTCAACGGGGCTTTTTTTTGCCTTAGCATGAATCAAATCTCTAGAGAACTGATTCATATCCCTGTTATGCCTGTTCCAACTGGTGATATCGAGAGTTGATTAGTTTGTAGCCCAAAGAGGCGTTACTAATAAAATAGCTAATCCGAATCTGGCTAATAAGGTTTTGTCCCAGAAGTGTGGTGTTAAATAACGACTCTTTAATTCCTCTCACGCACAATCAAGCCTGCCTAATCTCACACACCAGCGCGGCCATAACGTAGACCACGACAACCGCCTCATCTATGACAAAATCCAATACGACATCAACGGTACATATACAACGAATATGTTGTACCCATACGTATAAACAACAAATTGATTGTATTTACACAAATTAACAGCGTATTAGTTGTATTTAATTGCAAATAACAACTAATATGATGTTTATGAGTAAAAGATAACCGAGCCAACACCATGAAGCATCTCAGCGAATTAGCCACAGAACTCAAGCACTACCGAGAACAACTAGCACTAAGTCAGAAAGACATGCTGCTGAACATTGGTATGTCACAGCAACAATACCAACGAATAGAAAGTGGCAGTGATACTCGCTTATCGACATTACTGAGAGTCTTAGAAGGATTAAATCTTGAAATGATGATCGTCCCTAAACAGCACATAAGTGCAGTAAAAGCACTCATTAACCAAGCAACTTTAGAACCAGAAATTGACCGTCATTTGCCTAACAACTTAACGACAGAGACGGGGACATCTTGGGATAAGGTCTTACATTCAGTTGATGATAAAGAAGATAATCTATGAAACCTGCTGAATCAGTAGAGGCCCTCGCACTTTATTTAAATCATCAACGGATTGCGATACTCACCCATTATTCAGGTGGTAAAAACATTCTGAAATTTGACCCTGAATATATCGCGATGCCAAAAGCACTTCGACCAACATTAACGCTCACCCAGCTGCTAGACCCACATTACATCGATAAAATACAAGTCAGAACACAAAGATTATCACCGGTGCTGTCCAATTTGCTCCCCGAGGGCGCATTGCGGCACTGGATGTCAGCCGCGCTAAAAGTACATGAAAACAACGAATTTCCTATCCTAGCATGGGCAGGGAACAATCTTCCCGGCGGCTTAATAGCATCAGCCATAGCAAAAGAGAATATTCCAGCCTGGGCATTATCACCACGAGAAAGAACAGAAGCCATCGTAATCGACATCACCCACACCAGTAATAAGTTCTCACTTGCCGGTGTTCAAATGAAATTCTCGACGAGCAGAAACGATGGACGATTCAACATAAATGCCAATCAAGAAGGCCAAGATAGTTGGATTATCAAGACGCCTTCAACAGTACACCGCAACGTCCCACAAAATGAATACACCGCAATGAAGTTGGCACAAATAATCGGAGTAAATATCCCTGAAATTGAGCTCATTTCACTTAACGCATTGGATAATTTACCTAACATCAAACTCCCAGATGAACCAACGGCTTATGCAATTAAGCGCTTTGACCGCAGTGATACGGGCCGCATTCATGCAGAAGACTTTGCCCAAATATTCGAAATTTACGCTCATGATAAATACGGTAAATACAACTACGAAGCCATAGCTAAAGCTCTATACATGAGCAGCTACAATGGATTAAAAGATGTGCAGCAAATGGCAAGGCGGTTGCTGGCCAATATCTTGCTCGCCAACGGTGATGCCCACTTAAAAAATTGGAGTGTTATCTACCCTGATACCCAAAATGCGATACTCTCACCCGCTTACGATATTGTGAGCACCTTACCCTACATAGAAGGCGAAACCGCCATAGCCCTCAACATGAATAAACAAAAGCTATGGTACGCCATAGATATCGCGACCTTCCAAGCATGGGCAACGAGAACAGGCCTACCATGGCCCGCGATAAAGGTTCATTTACTGGATGTCATGCAAAAAGCCCGTACTCTTTGGCCAAAGGCACTTGCTGAACTCCCCATGCATGAAGTGCATAAAACGATATTAAAAGCTCACTGGGCCAAACTACATAACGACTTTAAAATCCTCTGCTAGCTAATGATATCAGGCCCCAATAACAATATTGATTTCGGTTGTAACATCGGGGTATAGGTGTGAATCAGCTCTCCAGATATTTGATTTATCTTAAGGGAAAAAAACGCCCCAGAATCTCGCAAAGGGGCACGAAGGGTAGCATGAATCAGTCTAGGTCAGAGTGATTCACGGCACGATTTAAGGCTAAATAGTCAGAACGCTTGTTAGGCGAATGTTGGCGTTGGCTCAATACTGCACTCAAAAGCTCAGGAATCCACTTTGGTTTGAATATGTTTGGGTTCTCATTTTGCATTTCTTTAATACTCCACCATTTCCATTTTTGAATGGTGCACTTTTCTTCGTCGGTCCATTCTGCCGCGAATATATTTGAATTTATTGGGCACTCTACTAGATAGTATTTTTCTAGCCAGCGCGCAGGTGTTGAGCGTGCTACAGCATATACTTCATCTCGCTCTTTCAGAAGATGTCCAATTTTTAGAGTAAGTCCAGTTTCCTCGTATAGCTCCCGTGCGGCGGCGTCAGTGTAGCTTTCTCCTGTTTTAAGCTCGCCGCCAGCGGTTGCCCAGAATGGTGCTTGATGCTCGTCCTTGTATAAAAATAATAAAAGGCGTCCTTCGCTATCTACGATAAATAATCTCGAAGATTTTCTGACTTCCATTTCTGCTCCAAGTGAAATATGTACTTTGATTAGATTGTGCCTAACGCTCGCCTAAACGGCGAGCAACTTGTTGCGAGTCCAGCGGCCGCAGGCCACGATGTTTAAGGCGATTGTTAGAGCTCACAGCTTGATGACTGCCAACATATCTTCACCATCTTCATCCAAACCCACTTCCTGAAAGCCAAAACTAGAATAAAAATCTTTGGCGACGGTGTTCTCAGGGTCATAACAAATTTCAATCTCTTTTACTTTGTCGTACGCTTTGATTTCATTGAGCGCCAAATTTAGCGCAGTTCTACCAATACCCGCTTTTTGATAACGTTGATCCACCATAAAGCGCCAGATAGAAACTCTTTCAGGTGTTTCAGATACCCACATGAAAAAGCCAACAGGTTTATCGTTTTGATAGATTGCCTTACAGGTATGCCCTTGGCAGTAATGTGACTCAACCAAAGACCACATATTGCTCGCAACATATTCCTGTTGCTCATCAGTGACATCTAAGTCACATACTGCTTCATAATTTGAACTTGTAACATCTTCCAGTGTGATACTCATGACTTTCCTTAGCTCTAACGTTTGGTTAAGGGGTGGGCTTTAGCCCGTCCCAGCGAGCGGAGCGAGCGATTTGAACCAGTTGTTAGGCGTGCTAGGTGATTTGTAGGTTTTTTGGATATGGAAATTTGCCTGACTCGTAGCTGTTCCAGAGAGACTCTAAAAAATGATGTGAAACTCCTAAGATATTTGCCTTGGTGATGAGATCAAGATCATCTGATACATAACTGGCAAGCTCACTCTGCGATGTGGCTTTGCTTACTAAAAGAAAGCTGATTTTCTGAATATTATATAGTTTTGTTTTAGTTGGTTCTGGCTGAGCGCTACATTCCCAAGCGTTTTCAATACTCTTAAACAAGTTACTCCACTCAATACCGAATGTAGGATGGTTATCTCGTGCATTCAATGCTAATTCCACATCGAGAGTAGCGTAATAGGAGGCAGGCAAGAGGCTGCCTGTTTCAATCCCCTCCAAAATTCTGTCTATGAACTGGGTCATTTTGAACTATGCCTAACGCCCATTTAAGGGGCTGAAAACAGTTTGCTAAAATGTGTAGCGAAGCGAAACCGAGCAAACTGTTAGCAGTCCCGCTTTAAATTCTTGTTAGAATTCACTGGCTCGAATTTGGAAAATATTGCCCTCTGGATCATGAGCATCACACACTCTATTGCCTTGAAATAGCCATTCACGTTCTGGCTCATTTAATTTGCCACCTAGCTGCTCAGCTATTTTTCGGGTAGTGACAAGATTTTTAACGGGAAAACAAATTTTAATCGCTGTGTTTTCTCTGCGTTCTGGTGGTGATGAGATTGCAATTTTAGCTGCGATTGCGGGTGCTAGAGCTACCACCGTTAATTGAAAGCTTGGTGACTCAAGTAGCACATAGTCAGGTTCTTTATGAGTTACTGGTAGACCAGCAAGCTCAGAATAAAACTGGCTCACTCGCTGAATGTCTTTTGCGTAGATAACTGCTCCCGCGACGAATTGTCCTTTCATTCGATCCTCCTTGAAGCCGCTGGGGCAACTGTGTGAGCTCTAACGCCAAGTTCAGTGGTGGCACTCCGTGTCGGGCATCCACTGCAACGCCTGGTTATGCATTTACATGCACTCTATTAAGGATGTGTCGCAAATTGCCCCACCCTTGCCATTGTTTTCTTTCTGCCAAGACGAATAAGCATTGTCAAAAGATTCAGGATAAACACCGCCTTTATTCAGAGGGTCTTTAACACTGGCCTTCAATGCTTTTTTTGTGATTGCCATATGGCGAACTAGGCGCTCGACTTGCCAAGCAGCATTGCCATGTTTTCGACCAATCACTTCAATATGAAATACACCGGTAGTCGCTGCGCTCTCAAGGTTATGAATGATGACCCACCGACTCATATTTTCGGTAGATTCAATAGTCCAGATTCCGGCCTTGTGTGTAGCTAGATCTGAAGCAAATGCGCTACTTGCAAGCAGGCCAGAGATCAACCATAAAATTCTGTGCACATAAACCTCAAGATGCATAACGCCCGGCTATGGCGCCGGAGTGCAGTTGGAATTTTTTGTGGTTTTCACCACAAAAAAGGCCGACGGAACGGAGGTCGCACATGAGCCGATTGTTATACGATTTATGCAAAAACACTTAAAATTACCAACTCTTGCGCACCCTCATGGGTGAGCTTAACTTCCTTCTTCATTGACTCAGACAACCACACTTGAAAACTCACCAATTGTAAATACGCGTTTTCATTTTGGATATCGCGCGGTGAAACGTCCAACTCTATTTCTGTTTCTACAAAGAAATGGCAATTTATCTGAATTTTTTCAGGAAGCCAAATGCATAGAGTAGTTGGATTCGTTTCCTGTAGTCGCTTGATTAAGAGAAGGCTTCCAGGCAGCTCCAATTTAACATCGCCGTGATAAAAGTCGATTTCGTAGTTAGAACCTTTAATTTCTGCAATAAATTGATCCCAAGCCTCCGGCTCAATATTTTCGACATAAATATCACGCAGAGACCCGTCCGCCTCGAATTCATGCTTGATTTCATTCCATTGCTTCATAGTGGTCT
>NZ_JAUOES010000050.1:0-7882 GCF_031932065.1 Shewanella scandinavica | reverse complement strand
TAATCATTTAACGGTAAAGCTGATTTATATCAATAAGTAACTCCTCATCCCCTCAGTTCTAACACGTCTAAACTTAGTCATGACGAGATTTATAGTTTTGCATTCACCTATGCAGACCTACACCAACAGACTCCAAAGCAGTCATAATGCCCCTGCTAATCCATGCAACGAGAATATGATGGGATAAATGCGTTATCGGCCTAGAATTGAGGTTACGCTTACACTAAATACAGTATCGAGAATACAGTATCGAGAGGTGTAATAGTGTTTAATACAACTGATGCAAACATGGAGGATGAATCGAAAGAGCTTTATTGAAGTTTAACTCTCTAGAAATGATGTGTCTTAGAGATAAAGAGAAAATCTGAAAGTAGGTGCTAACAACTATTACGATAGCTAAGAAGCCAATTGAGCAACCTAAGCTCATTAATCTAGCGGCTATTTATATAACTTTTAACGGAGAAGACTACACAATCTAGAGGACCAACTAACCTTCAAAAGAATGTTAAATTTCACACATACAAAAAGAGCCATGGAATAAACCATAGCCCTTTAATCCATTGCTATCAGCTCTAGGCTAACAGCACTGAAAATTAACCAATGATAGTTACGTTTTCAGCTTGTGGACCTTTTTGACCTTGAGTCACAGTGAAAGACACTTTTTGGCCTTCATCAAGAGTTTTGAAACCGTCAGAGTTGATCGCACGGAAATGTACGAATACGTCTGGACCAGATTCTTGCTCAATGAATCCGAAACCTTTGTCAGAGTTGAACCACTTAACAACACCAGTAACTTGAGACATGATATAAATCCTGTAAATAAAAAATTAAAGCCTTAACGGCGGTGGAGCTGGAAAATGCCGGTATTACTTATGTTTACAGGACGAACTGGTCGTATTGAACACATAAATATAAGCCCAACCTTCAAGCTGATAAGACTATAAACCATTCTAAAGATAAGTCAACACACTGCGACACTTTGGATTATTTATTTTGCCTAAATCTACTTTGCGGTTTTGCAACCGGCTAGCAGAACATTCAGTTCATGCTGCTTAGCATTTACAGTTAAACATTTTAAATAATTTATTTCAATAGCTTAATCTATTCACTTATCTTGAAATGCGATGCACTTCAATTTGGAAATCCAATTCACAGCTTAGTCCTTGCAGAGCAAATGCTCGCTTTTGCGCATCGGTAAACTTCCAAGCGTAAGGCGTCATTTCTAAAAAATGAGCAATGTGATCACTTTTTGTCAGTTCAAGCTGAGAAATTAAGCGTTCCTGATGCAGGCACTCAAAACCAGCAATATACGCAGCAGATACAGGATGCAATCTAGGTTCTGCATAAATTTGTTGCTTCAAAGCGAAGTGATGCGAAGGTCCGGGAGAGACTGTTATCAAGATACCACCATCGGCCATAATGCGTTGTAACTCTTCAACTTTGGAAGGTGCATAAATGCGAATGGCAAGATCGACACTTTGAGAGGCGATGGGCATCTCATAGGCACTTGCCACACAAAATGCTAAATTGGGGTAGCGTTTAGCCGCATATTTAATTGCTGACTTAGAAATATCTATGCCTTGTAAATCACAATCATGGTGCTGACTCAACACATTGAATAAACGCTGGCTGTAGTACCCTTCCCCACAGCCTATATCAAGGATCTGTTTTGCATCAGCACCAAACTCGATCGCGAGTTCATTCACTTTATCACTCAAGCCTTGATAATACCCTTCGTTTAAAAATTCACGCCGAGCAAACATCATCTGCTTGTTATCACCTGGATCTTTTGAGTTTTTCTTCTGTACGGGCAATAAGTTGACATAACCCTCTTTAGCCATGTCAAACTTATGTTGCTGTGGACAACCCCAAGTGCGGTCCGTTAACGTCAGCGGCGCGGAACACAGAGGACATAAATAGTGCATAGTGGACTCTTATCTTTAACTAAATTTGGGCAAGAAAGGTTTACGTTTCGTCTTCCATTAATCGGTCAACCATCTGGATCAGTTCTGGTGGCGCAAGTAACTCATAACACTCTAATTTTCTTAATAACTTGTCTGTGTTATCAGCATCATTAGCGGCGCGACTATAATTGGGACGCTCAAACATATGGGTATAGGTTCTAAATAACCACTGTTGTTTCTGAAGTAACAAGGGATCGAGCCTTAATACCTCGTCGGCAAGACTAGCCTGACATTGACCAAGCTCCCCACGTAAAAAAGCTTGTAATTCTAACCTAACTTGCTCAATTTCGGTCATGTAAATGGCGAGGGATTCAGATGATGCGGCATAATCGTATTGCCTTGCTAACAGAGCTTTAGCGACCATTAGCGCTTTAGGTTCATGCAAAACGCGTAAATCGGCTTCTAAAGGCACTAACTCAAACTTTGAATCCGCTTGTAAAGCAAACGTTAAGCAATTATCTATGACTGAATTACCTTCATCTAAACCATTAGTCATGTCTAAGGTAAAAGATACGCCCCGTCTCAATTCTGCCGCGCAAAATTTTGCAGCAGTGCCCATTCGCGTATAGAGCCGAAAACCTTGCCCAAGACTTCGAGTGATCGGTGTATTAAAGGCCTGTGCACTTTGCGGTAACGATTCAACTTTAAGACCCATAAACGGTTGAAAACGAATAGCAATATTTTGTGGGGTTCCAGCTTCAGCAATAACGATAACCTCTAGCAAAGGCGCACTGATCGCCTGTAACACAATAAAATCACTGATATCGTCGGGTAACCGCAACGTGAGTATCGACGCCTTTTCAGCATCAAGCACCATAGGCTCATTTAGAAATTGATGATACATAAGACATAATTCCCCTGTTCAGCCGTGATTGTACCTTTGAATCTGAATGAAGATCACCAATGAAGTCTTTATATTCTCAAGATAATGACTTAATTACCTTAATGGTGTAAATGTTCATTCGGGGAGTTTCGGTGTTAAGATGTTATTATTCGACAAACTGTCATTTGAATTTAATTATGTCTAACCATTCCCAGCCAAGCATATTTTGGCACGACTACGAAACCAAAACCACTTAACCATTGATTAATAATACAAAAAACAATGTACACACTCCAGCTCTGTACACTCATATGTACACACTTAGTTTAATAAACTTCCAAATTAACTGTTCTGAAACAACAAGATTACGTATAACCTCAATATTCTTTCATGTTAAATCTGTTTTCTCCCAACATTTTTGATTCTCATTTGCAGTCGATATGTGTCATTTCAGATGCAGCTATTTCGATGTTTTATTAACCAAGAACACAAACCGAGCACAATGGGTAATTGACAATATAAACCTGAGAATAAACAGACCGCATTCTACCCAGAGTTCCAATACATAGAAATATAGTACAGCGTATATTACCCGCTCAATATCATACTAGTGGCCCTTAGCTTTTGTTATCAAATCTGACATAACTTCTGCAGAGGCGGCACAATATAACTACTAGAAAATCAACGTGATGGATCATGAGTCTGTAATGTCATACGATACCCCACTCCACTGTCCTGCATTTGGAACTCAGCAAGTTTAGTGTCGAGTCATCCGGCAAGTGTTACTCTTTTGCCTTTTGATTTGTCAACTGCATGCCATTTCAAAAATCTATAAATTTACGAGTTAACAAATAGCAGCTCAGCTAGATCGGTCTCTTTAAATCCATACCCCCAGTTGCCTCAAAATAGCAGCTAGAATATTTGCTTATCCTAGTTGGTGGAATGCTCACATATCGTAAATATTTAATGAGTATAATTTATACAAGTCATTAGTTTTTTCGCCGTTCAGACCAATTAAGCTATAGTCTATTTGAGGATGTAGTAAATAGGTTTCTGAACATGGACATGAGTTTCTTATGTATAACTTACAAATAGTTAGAATTTTTTTGAGTGTTATTCTCTTGATGGGCTTAACAAGTATCCCCATCACTTATGCTAACGATCAGTTCATAATCAATCGTTCAGAATCTAATCATGATGATCGATACAAATATACGTATGACCTTTTACAACTTGTTATTGATGCAACCAAAGCCGATTTTGGCCAAGCATCATTGGAGGTTTCCGATGTCATTATGAGCAGAAATCGCATATTAAGAGAATTGCAAGATGGTCAAAATATTAATGTCATAGCTGAAGCCTCAAGTTTAGAGTGGAATACAAAGCTTATACCAATAAAAATCCCCATACGTAAGGGAATTCAAGGATTTAGAGTTTTCATTATTCAGAAGAAAAATGTGAAATCGTTGGCTCAAATCACCTCTATTATGCAGTTAACTTCTCTTAAAACAGGCTCAGGTAGTCAATGGTCAACTAAAGTTGCCATGCAACAGGCTGGATTTGAGGTCATTGAAAGCGTTCAATATGATAGTTTATTTAACATGCTATCAAAGGGAAGATTTGTTACATTTGGCCGTGGAGTGAATGAAGCTTATCAAGAACTTAAGCAGTTCAATCTACAGTATCCAAATCTAGTGATTGATGAAAACATTTTGCTGCATATCCCTCTTGCGACCTATTTTTATGTTTCACCTAATAAGCCTCACTTAGCCCAGAGAATAGAAGTCGGTCTTCGAAGAATAATCAACAATGGTGAGTTTGAAAAATTATTTTACAAACGTCATTGTGATTTTTTGATAAAAAGCAAAATGAATCAAAGGTTAATATTTAAAATTGACAATCCTCTTATCTCCGAAGCTGAGATGACTTCAATTGTAGGTAAAGATTTTCTACTCAATCCTAAGGATGACTTTTCCATTTTGTGTAAAAAAATCACTGATAATGACGTCTGAAATTTTGAATAGCACTGCAAACACCTACCAATTAGGTGTCGATTTAGGCAGTTTTAACCACCGTCAAAAAACAAATGTGCTGCATCTGCTTCAATGGTAAAAACATCGGACTTCGGTGAAGAATTTGGGTTGTTCAGTGCAATGACAAATAGATTGTCTGCGCCGTCTAACATCGCCAGCTTTGCTGCGCGGCCTTGTTAGTCCTGCAAGCCTAAGTAAATACACCAAAATTATTTAATGAAGTAACCAACTGGAAGCCACTGCCCACTAGTTTTACTAAGTGTTAATGTTTCAGTTGCTGACTTTTTATTTTCAAATTCGGTTTGAAATTGAATAACTAAGTATTCACCTTCTGGGGCACCAGGAAGCGATGAATATTCTTTAGCGCCTAATTCTGAGCGTGATTCAACTTTACCTAATGGAGTTCGGACGCCTTTAAGTGCTGTGTCCCACTTGGTTTGTGACAATTGTGATTTAAAGAATGAATCAGATTTTTGCCAACTTTCAGTGTAATTACCCGCATCAACGATTTTAAGCCACTCTTTTGCTGCAGTTGAACCAGAAGATTCATTAGCCGAAACAAGAGAAGAAATACACAGTGTTAAGATAAATATTAGTTTTTTCATAATAATTCCTTTTATTCTAAAGTCTAATTATATTGCCATACTTTAAATACAGCTAACACTCGCATTTGCTGCTGGTTTGAAGCACAACGAAAACCAGTACGACACCATGCGCTTATTAGCGTTTTTTTGCATACGTGGTAACCCACACTTTGCTTGCTTCAAGAATGCCTTGGTTGATTTGATCAACCGTACAGTAATCTTCGTAGTACCAACCGTACATTTGATGTATGCCTAGATTATCCCCGAGATAGTCTTTTGTTTTGCTGTAATAATCATAATTATCAATTTCTTCGAGTAACGTTTTAAACTGTACACGGGGTATTACTGTGCCCGAAGCAATTAATAGTACATGGTGCTCAACTAGCTCTCTTGCAGCCTCTTCTATGGTCGGAATTAATACATCTATTTCTTTTAGGTATTTTTCGAATAGCGTTGAAATACATCCCCATCCCTTTGGATCGCAATCTAATATTTCAAGAAAGACATCTGACCAAATGCCTTTATCTAATTGAGAATTAACATGCTCAATGATGTCTTTGGTGTGCAGTATTCCTGCTGCATATTTAATTGCCAAAAATTCTTCTTGGGTGCTCATGGTTTGTGGCACTAATGTCTTAGTATTTATGCACAGTGCTGTTTGAAGGGCATAAATCGCTCGTTGGACTTGGCCGCTGCCACATCCGTGTAAATGGGTATGAATGATGCTATCGGAATTTGCTTTTTTGCGGTAGCAGTTTTTATACAATTTGGTAGGTAATCACTTGATATTGTTTTAGCTTTCTCATTTTTCACTCTCACTTTCGACTGATTATCGACCTTGGTTGGCAGCATTGGGGCCCCACATTCAGGCTGTCACTCACCCCCTCATCAGCTTAACCCCATAAGGTTGGCTGCTTCTCGCTGTCGGTCATACGCTTCGACTTGAGAGAGTGGTTATCCTAACATTAGTACTGGCTGACTTTGGCAGTTAATCATCACTAATCCTTGCGCTCTTTCAGACCAAAATACTGCAGATGGTCCAACTGGTATTGCAGGCAAAACCACGAACAGTCTTCCTTAACCAAAGGACTCGCCAATACCACCTGCGGCTTATGTAATTGCAACTTGATTTGCGTGAGCTTTTTACGGCGGCAAGCATTGGCTACGTACTGCGTAAAATCACAGTCATTGCATGCAGTACTAACCGGTTAGCAAATTCTGAATGATTTAGTTATCAGTTAAGTGATTTTAGGATAAAGCTAGAACGAGATGATATGCCTAGGTGGTGGCACTCAGATGTATTCAAACTAAAGGTAGGTTTCTCCCCTCACAGTTCTCCGCTTTATAGTGACTCGCTTACCCATAGAGGCAAAATATCGGCCCATTCAACAAAGATCAAAGGATCACAAAATCGATCTATTGAAGTTGGTATATCCGAGCACACCAATTTTTTGAGGTTCTGAGAAAACAAGGAAAATAATCAATTACAATCAACACTATAGATAGCGTTCAAAATTATGAACGCCCCCTAAAAACCCGCTAATAAAACAACAACCAAGCCCTCTAAAATCCTCATATGTAGTGAAGCACTGCGCGTCGCCGCCCCCGCAATCAACCGCGCCGGAAGGACCCGCGATGATAATGGTTCGCATCTACATAGAGTTGAGAGTGATTCTCATCATCATAAAGTGTCGCGTTCGGTTTCAATCAAACCGTGAGCATCGGCGAGACACAAATTCCACCCATCTGAAAGTCTAAATTCCTCATAATTGCACATGATCATCGATCCCTTTCTATCCATGCAAGATGACTAATATAGGTAAAGAGAACGAGCCTGGGACTCGGCTAAAGTAAGCCTAGGCCTAGACAGCTGCTATTCACCTAAAACCGTCTAAAACCTTGGCTTTTACCCTCTTCACCCTATCGCCAACAATTAACACTAAAGAAACAAATGCACGCTATTGCATCCTCCACTAGGGTTGATGCAATGACTCGTCTGTAGCCTTACTGCTGCATGGGCTAGAGTGCTCCCAACTTTTTGAGGCTATCTAGGGATTATCTAGGCCGCATCCAAAAACGGTTGAACCATATTGGTGCAACACGCTGAACAACGCCCATTGAATAGAAACATATCAATAACAATTCAGATTAAGGCAGCATGAGCCTAAAAACGCGTTCAATCACCCAGAAACAGTGTGCAGATCATCCCACTTTGCCTGCTTTTCATGACCAAAAACGGCGAGCGGATAACGCCTTCGCAGGATGAGGCCGCGACCGAAACAGTGAGCCGAATAGAAGGATCCATTTGGGCGCCATCAATTCACCCATAACTGCCAAAAACCTCACCTTTTGCCCTACCCTTTACACCCTTCAAACGTTAACGCAAAAGCAACAAAAGCGAGTCGTTGCATCCTCCTGTAGGGTTGATGCAATGACTCGCCTGTAGCCCTACTGCTACATGGGTTTGAGTGCTCCCAA
>NZ_JAUOES010000049.1:0-8762 GCF_031932065.1 Shewanella scandinavica | reverse complement strand
CTGTTCAGCACTCATGATGCGCTTTGGGATTGGATAACACGCCTGCAGGCGAAAAGAGTACAGTTCAAGAACATGCCGCACTAAGCCTGCAACTGGCCACGATGCCATTGTGATTGGGTAACACGTCTGCAGGTGAAGCCGTAGTCCAAGAACAGGCCGAGCTGTAGCGAGGTCCAGCTCCACTGTTTGTGATTGGAAAATGAAGCTACTTGTTACACGTCACTCTTCAATTTATCCAATTCGTCAGTGTTCAGTATTTTTGGGGTTACACGAGGTAAACCGGAAGAATTAAAAAGAGGAGAGTTTTTATATCTTCCATTGATGCGGTTCGTGACCACGATCCATATAAAGCGGACTAAAACCCCCATAAGTCCACGTTGCTTTGGCTTCGCTTGGCCTAAGGCTGTATCAGTGTTTAAAATTGCAACGTCTGCTCCAAAGTCTTTATCCATTTGCTGCCGGTCTAGGCAGCTGTGAATAAGGCCGATGAATGATGCTTTCCGGCTTGCCATAGTGTTACCAATAGGCGTTCCGCAACATGCAGCATACCAGCGGATCATACCGTTTTCACTGAGTCGTACTGCCGATATAAAATGTTCCCCTTGGTAGAAGAACAGGTGTTGTTGAGACACTTGAACGATCTCAGTTCCGCCTTGTTCATCTAGTACAAAAGGGGCTTTACCAAGAAAATGTGCGAACGCTCTGCAATCCGTGCAATAGCAGATGAGACGATTGGTAGTTCCAATTTTGTTGAGTTGTCCTTTAACAGCACCGCACTTACATTGAATTAGATGCATATTTATCAACTTTCCTTAGTCAGATTACAAGCAACGCTGTGCTCTTATAACGCCCGCCATCACCCGAGCGAGGTACAAGCGTCGGTTGCATGGCATTGTTATAGCGCAACCGGTTCATCACGCATTTTTTCCCATGTTTGTACCATAAGCTTCTTAGTTGGTCCCCAGCGATACCCCCCAAGCGCACCACTTTGCTGGATAACCCTGTGACAGGGGATCAGCAAAGCAACTGGATTTGCTCCAATAGCGTTACCAACAGCCCTGGCAGACTTAGGTGCGCCGAGTGCTCTGGCTACTTCGGCATAGCTGGCCACAGCACCCGGTGGTATTTTCAACAAAGCACGCCACACGGCGATCTGGAAATTTGTCCCTGTCACATGGAGCGACAGCGGACCTTGCCCGGAAGCTGTGTCACTGCTAAAAAAGGCATCAATAGCGTGTCGCGTAGATGCCAAATTTTCGCTGATCGAACTGAGAGGCCAATCGTTATGCAAGTCATCCAGTAACTCTTCCATGCTATTGAAGTCCATAAACGCTGCCCGGCAAACACCACGCAGGGTTACGGCCACAAACATGGGCCCCAATGGGGTCGGATGGACTCCATACTCGATCTGTACGTCCTTACCTCGATTTTTATACTCGCCGGGTGTGACTGCTTCCAGCTGCACAAAGTGATCATGCAACCTTGAACTGCCGCTTAATCCAAGCTCATGTGAGACATCAAGCAAGGAGCGAGAATTATTAAGCAATCCTTTGCCCCGCTCCAATGTCAGGACCTGTAAAAACCGCTTCGGCGTAGTACCTGCCCAACGACAAAACAGCCTTTGAAAGTGATACGGACTCAGATGCACATGGGCGGCTATCTCTTCAAGGCTGGGCTGATCAATTGCCCGCTCAACCAAATAGGCCATGGCGCTTGCGATTCGGTCATAGTCTGACATGGCCCGGCCTCTCAAACACGATTTATAGATACACCGCCATCGACCAGCATTGCAGATCCAGTGGTGAAGCTGGAGGCGTCGGAGGCAAGGTACAATGCGGATTGGGCAATTTCATCTGGTGTCGCCATACGCTTAAGAGCATGCAAATTATGCACAAATGCCAATGCTTCTGGCGTATTGGCAAACTCACGTCCTGCTGGCGTATCAGTACCACCGGGCAAAAGGGCATTGACCCGGATATTCTGAGGCCCGTGCTCGGATGCCAGCACTTGAGTCAGTCCAATCAATCCCGCTTTACTGGCTGCGTAGGCTGCCATGCCTGGCATACCTGCGGTGTAACCAACGAAGGTAGAGGTGAAAATTAACGAACCTCCTTTTCGGGCAGCCATGGCAGGCAGCTGGTACTTTGCGCCCAAAAATGCGCTGGTTAAGTTGGTCGCAATAACTTGATTCCAGTCCGTGAGCGACATCTCCGGGACAGGGCCCATAGCACCCAGAATGGCAGCATTGTTAAAAGCGATATCCAAGCCACCAAAGTGGCTTACTGCCTTATCTACCAAAGCTTTGGCAAACGCTTCTTCACCAACATCACCGGCGAGTGCCAGTGCCTGCCCGCCTTCCGTATTGATTAAGTCCACCAGTTCATCAAGCTCCTTCTGTCGCCTTGCAGCCACCACTACGGCAGCACCTTCTCTGGCAAAAAGCTTCGCGGCTGCGTAGCCAATGCCGGTACTGGCACCGGTAACAATAGCAACTTTGTGGGCAAGTATGTTCATCGTAATTCCTCTAGGATCTGCTTGCTATAAAAGGGCATCTGCCCGAACAGAAGCTATCTTAGGAGGCCGAACGACTAATGCCGACCCGAATCTTGCTGTATTTCAATTACGCTATAGCGCCTCAATAAAAGGCAAAAATAGTTGATTTAAATAAGCGACACAGGACAAAAACCAACTGTTGTTGTCCTGCTTTAACGACTAGTTAGGTTGCATTTTTCTCATAAATTTGACCATTGCTGTTTTAAACCAATGAAGTGAATAATACCAAAACTTAAACAAATCAATGAACTCCACATCCAAAACTCAGGAGAACGCCCCATAGGAGAGCTGACTAAAAAGAAACCGGCAACACCGCGAAGTAAATAAATAAAAGTGATGAGAATAAGAGCTAAACGAAGTAAAGGTAAACGAACAATTACACCTGCCGCAGAAAATGCGTAAATCGACCAAATAGAGAGAACAAGAACAATACCACTGGTAATTAATGTAGGTTGAATACTACCGCGCTCAGCAAGCAAAGCCATTTGTTCACCTGCACCAAAAAAACGATACCAAGGAGCGCCAAAATAAATACAACCTATATGAAGAATGGCTACAACGGCACTTAATGCACCTGCAATAATTAAGAATACATTCATACTGCGACAGAACCTCCGTGTTAACTAACGCCCCAAGCAGGGCAACTTTTAAGCCGGCTAAAATAAGGAGCGAAGCGACAGGACCAGCTTAAAATTCAACTTCCTCGATAACAAATTGCCCTGTTGATTCGACCCAACTTCCTTCTGGAACATCTAATTGATAGTTACCTAATTCATTGTCAGATATGACAGGAAGCAACGAATTAACCATAAATAATTTTTCGTTATCTTCGTCTAGTTTGAAGCCGCCGTATTTGCCAACAACACTCGTTGCTATAGATTTAGTTTGTTTATCCGTTAACTGCCAGTTAGCGTGCCAATATCTTAGGTCGGCATCTTTCAATTTATTTAGAGGAAAACAACTTTTAAACCAATCAATACTACCAATGAAATAGCAGACAATAGTTAGATCAAAATCAGGGAAGTAAACCTCAGCTTCACCTTCATTTTCGCAACTGCATGGTGTGATACTTTTTACGATTACTCGATATTTCATATTGAATGCTAACATCCCGCGCATGCGCGCGAACTTAGGAACGTCACAGGAGGTGAATACCCCGAATGACGCGGATTGTTATCAGTTTCCAAGCATGAACGCACGAAGCTGTCGCTCCTCTCGCATGACAAAGAGGACGAAAACTCGCTGCTCATCCTCACGATAAAAAATGCGACAGGGTGGAATCACTACCTCTCTGTATACCGAATCCGGGAGCTCAGGAGGAATCCGCCCGGATTTGGGGAAATTCTCCAAACGTTCTGTCTTGTCGAAAACTGCCTTCACGAGATCGCTCGCAGCAGCAGGGTTGTCCAAAGCAATATACTCAGCAATGGCATCAAGTTTTTGAAGGGCTGGCTCTGTCCAGATCACTTCAGCCATTTAGTCATCTTATCTCTGGCTTCACTTTGGCTATACGTTCTTCCCTCAAGTACAGCACGCTCTCCACGAGCGAGCCCCTCAAGCAGCGCAAGCCGACGCTGCATGAATTCATAATCTTGAACATCTACAAGGTATGCAGATGGCTGACCATGCTCTGTAATCAATACGGGCTCTTTCGACAAGTGCAGATCTGCCAGAATCTTTGTCGCTTGACGCTTTAGATTCGTAACTAGCTCAACTTTCATAGGTTCACCCTGTTCTAAATTTAAAGTGACACTATAGTATCACTTTGCGAGCAAGGCAATCCCAGCTAACGCCGCATTAAGGTGTGAGCGACGCTTGGCTATACTTGAGCGAAGCGAAACTGCCAAGCGTTGCGAATCACTCTTAAATGCTTTGTTAAGAGTTTGCAGGTACAGCTCTAGCAGCAACACTTTCCCTTAAAAAAACAGTTTCGTTTGAAGACTCTGACTTTAAACAAAAAGCTTCGTCAGTTTTATATGGTGTAAAAACAACTAAGTCAGGCTCTAATAAAGCATTCCTTACAACAGCAACACGATAGAATTTTATATGCAGTTTAAGATTTTGGTATTCATTCGGTGTTAAGCCAAAATGAATAGCATTACCACGGTGTCCCTTGACCTCTATCAAAAGCTTATGCTGATCATTTGAAGCTTCTAAATCCCAGCCAACATTATCCGCTTCAACAGATTTGACTTCATACCCTTTACCTTCATAGTATCGAATCGTTTTATCAACGGCGGCCTTCTCTATCAGCGTGATGATATCCTTTGGTAAAGGCTTTGGGGAAGGTCCTCTTTTACCGTTGTTAGAGTCGTAGCGTTTGATATATGCCCTTAAATCATCAACTAAATTTTTGGATTCGACAGAATCTGCGTACCAAACATTTGATTGCCCAGGAAAGCCTTTTCCTTTAGGTATAATAAAATTACGCTCGCTTTTCTTAAGTAAGGTTGCATTCTTTTCACTGCACTCACTCACATAATCAATATACTCCCAATCATCGACTGATTTACCACCACGTCTCTGACGATATTGTTTATGGAAAATCGTAGCGTTTTTAAACCAGCCAACCACTACCTGACCACCACTTGGGTTCTTTGAGATAAAAACTATATCAACATTATTTATCTCATCATCTTTCTGGTATTTACTCTCGTTCAAACCAATTCGGTCTAAGTTTAAACCAGAAAAATTTCTTGTCATTACATACCCAAAACAGCGACCACCTTCAGGACGAAAATTCCACATTTCCCCGCCGACACCATGAGTTTCCACATGTGAACCACCACCTTCAATAGTGTCTACACCATCGTATTTGTCCATCCATCCAATACGGAACAAAATCATCTTCTTCATTGCGAATATATTTCCTTAAAACTCTTAACGCCGCAATAAGCGGAAATTGATAGTTGGCTATAATTTGAAGCGAAGCGGAAAAAGCCAACTGTTAATTTTCCGTTTAATTGCCTTGTTATATTCCGTTCTAACCACTACACCTTTGATTATTTTTAGCCTGATTACATATTTCATTGAGAATATTTTCACCGGCTTCTTTATATCCATTACTAGATAAATAGCCAGATATTTCAAACAGTGAATCTATGCCTTCTGAAGATTGATTAATTGTGAAAGCTATGTGCTTATTAAGTTCTTCAGTCGCATTCCCAGAAATAGCATAATGAGCTACTAACTTTTGCAAGGTTTCGATTGGAACAGAAACCTTAAACCCAAACTTTTTAGATAAATCTGTATAGTGTTTTTTTAAACCGTTTAACCCTGAAGTTTTTACTTCGTAGGTTGGTTCCCAGCCCGCAAATGTTGATTGTAAAGCATATTGCATAGAAGAATGTTTAGTGGTTCTATGAGATTGCTCTGGAAATTTTTTGAATTCAAAAGAGCTTTTAGATAAGTTACTTAACTTCTGAGTTAATTCAGTAAAAGGGTTTTGCATATGCTCACCTTCATTTGCGATGGTGATCGTAAGAGGAGCTTTCTTTTTTAAAGCCTCAATTTTTGATTTGGATACCATATCTAAGATGTAATTATCGTCAAGAGAAGGACTGAAAGCGAAGTATTTAGAAAAACCAGGATTATTACTTAACCAACAATCTAAGACGAAACGGCCTGAATTAGAATGCCCAGATAGAATTGTATAAGGCGCAACTCGGTAATTATCATTAACAAAAGATACGACTTCTGTCGCAAGAAACTCAGCAAAGGGCGTTGTTTTTCCATTTTCAGGGCTAAGTTCTTTTCCTCTACTTTCGATACCTACAACTATAAAGTTTGGAATTTGATCTTCTAATAGATCAATAGTCGATAGGGTTGAAAGCATATCCCATTGACCGTGTAGTACGTATAATACTGGATACGAATTATCTTCATCGTGATATTTCTTTGGGAGTTTTATAAATAAGTTTCTCTCTTCCCCAAGTGTACCGGACTTTAACTTAATTTCCTCAGCTAACATTAAATCTGATGCAAATGAAAACTGTGAACAAAGTAAAACAAAACTAAAAATAAATACTCTCATTTATAACTCTCCATGCTGATGAAAACTGTGAACAAAGTAAAACAAAACTAAAAATAAATACTCTCATTTATAACTCTCCATGCTGATGAAACTCTAGGAATATAACGCAGCGTTAAGTGGTGAGCAACGCGACCACAATCCTAAATCATTGCGCCTTAAACACAAAACTCAACCTAGAGCCGAAACTCCCAAGCGTTGGGAATCCGTCTTAAACGCCTAGTTGAACGAAGCCGCTTTGCGGCAGGAACAAGATAAAGCCATCCTTTTGCCCCTCATCCTAAATACTTGCTAGACGCGACCTGCTTCGGTCGCAAACCTAGGAGTATCATCATGGACATTCACGAACAACAACGCTTTGATTTACTTTATGAACAACATCTTACCAACTTAACCTTGCAAGGCAAGCGGCCTGCAACCATTGATGCCTATAGCCGAGCTATACGCCGTATTGCGGCATATTTTGACTGCTGCCCCGATACCCTGACCACCGATGATTTAAAGCGCTATTTTGCCGACTTAATTGCCTCACATTCATGGAGCACCGTCAAACTCGACCGCAACGGCTTGCAGTTTTTCTACTTTCACGTCCTCAATAAATCTTGGCAGTGGCTTAATATTGTTAAGCCTCCACAGGTGAAACACCTGCCCGATATCCTCACGCCCTGCGAGGTCGCGATAGTTATCAGCCTCACGCGCCAGCTGCGTTATCAGGTCTGTTTCTTAACCCTGTACAGCATGGGATTGCGCCTTGGTGAAGCGATTTCATTACAGGTCGGGGATATTGATGCAGGACTCATGCAGGTGCATATCCGTGATGCTAAAGGTGGCAAGGATAGACTGGTGCCTTTACCTCAACGCACCTTGTTAGCCTTACGCTATTATTGGCGCACCCACCGTCATCCTCACTGGCTATTTCCGGGTAAAGATAATCAACCTGATTCACTCATGGACAGAGGCGGGCTCCAAAAAGCCATGAAGCAAGTCATTTTAGAGTGCAACATTCATAAAGCCATCAGCCCGCACAGTCTACGCCACAGTTATGCCACCCATTTACTGGAGCAAGGACTCGATTTGCGCTCAGTGCAAACACTGCTTGGCCATCACAGCCTGAATACCACCGCCCGTTACACGCGGCTCACTGATATCACCCGTAAAAATACCTGTGAGGCAATTAACCAACTGACCAACGACTTGGCTTTGAGGTGGGAGTGTGGGTTATGAGCCAGTTTATCGATATTTTACGCCAACATCTGGCGGATTTTCGGCGGCGTTATGCCCATCAAATCACCCCAGAAATACATGCTGCTATCCATGCCATGCTCAGCTGTCGTTGCAACACGGCGAGGGTGAGTTGCTGGGATTGTCAAACCTGCGAGCAACAGCTCGAGTTTCCGCTCTCTTGCGGTCATCGCAGTTGCCCACAGTGCCAACATGGCACAACATGTGACTGGCTGAGTCAACAACAAGCTAAGTTATTACCGGTGAATTATTTTATGGTGACCTTTACCTTGCCGTTTGAATTAAGAGCCATAGCGAAATCGCAACCCGAGCCGTTCTATCACGCCATGTTTACCGTGGCAGCGAGTGTACTCAAAGACTTTGCCGCACGCTCCCCTAAGCTCAGTGGTGACATCGGCTTCACCGGCGTACTGCATACTCACAGTCGGCGCAGAGACTACCATCCACATCTGCACTTCATTATCCCAGCAGGGAGCTACCACTCAGGCAAGCGGCAATGGCGCAAGTGTCAAACCCATTACTTATTTAACGCCTTTAATCTTGCCAAGGTGTGGCGAGCACGTTTACTGGCTTATCTGAGTGACACGCTTCAGCTTAAACTGCCACATCAATCCCAGTCGAAATGGGTGGTCGATTGTCAGTTCGTCGGTAAAGGTGCGCCTGCACTGCAATATCTGTCGCGCTACCTTTATCGGGGCGTTTTACCCGACAGCAGTATTTGTCGTCATGTCGATAATCAGGTGAGCTTTACCTATCAAGACAGTCAGACTCGCTGCCAACAAGTACGCAGCTTGCCCGCGGTCGAATTTCTGTGGTTGATATTACAACATGTGTTACCCAAAGGATTACGGCGAGTACGAGACTATGGCTTACTGCGAGGCAATGCCAAAAAGCTACGGCAACAAATCCAACTGATGTTGGCTGTCGCAGGTGCAGT
>NZ_JAUOES010000048.1:0-13600 GCF_031932065.1 Shewanella scandinavica | reverse complement strand
GCTGTCAAAACTGGAGTATATATTTTTCACTAAAACAAGAAATGGCGAGCCATAGCTCCAAATAAGGGCTCCAATGATTCCGTAAAATAATGCGGTGCGATGAAGATAGTTTTTATACCTACAGTATTTTCCGAAAGTTGCGTATACGTCAGGCTTAAATCTTGTAGATGCCTGGGATACAATGTCGTCTATTAGTTTTAATTTAAATTCTACAAATACAGCGCATGCGCCGATTAAAGCTCCAGATCTCTCAAACCAAGTGTATGCGCTCTCTTGAAAAGGTCTTATCGCTTCGACTGTATTTATGATTAGCACGAAGATGAATGTCAAAGCAAATGCTGCTGAACAGAAGCCTATCCGCTTTACTATTGGCTCTTTGTACGAAGAATATATATTTTCAAAACCTTCGCTGTCGAAGCCTATAAATGTTGGTAGCCGCGATCGTGTCATATTATTCAGCCTGCGTTTAACTGGGGGTAGCTAATGATTAAGCTAAGGGGCGGGCTTTAGCCCGTCCCAGTGAGCGAAGCGAACGATTTGATCGCCTTGTATGGCGGACCTTACTCCCCACAGACTGCTTTTAGTAAGTTAGGGCTTACAGAGTTGGCCATAGCTTTGTTCGCTGAAAGATAACCGATTATTTGTTTATTTTTGATTATCATTGGAGGGGTGCTGGTGTATTGATTAAATACAGAGTAAGTGCTGTATTTGCCACCAAACTGGCCATATTTATTCCAGATTGACTCGGCACTATATTCGCTACCATAGGTCCCGTAATTATTAAAAACTGAGTCTGAATCATATTTGCTGCCAAGCTTGCCTAGATAGGTATTTTCTCCGTCTTGGGCGATCAATGTAGCACCTTCAACTAAGTTGCATAACTGCTCTGCTTGAGTGATTGCGCTAAATATAAATAGCGATAGAAATGCGATTGCCTTTTTCATACGGCCTCATGATTAGCCTAACGTCTTAGTATTTATGTGCTGCGCTGTTTACCTCATTAGACCAGTAAAAACGCGCATCATTAACTGTTTGTATTGCAAAGAACTTATCAGTTTTTTATCTAATACACCATCCGGAAAAACGCGCATGCGCGTTTTCCAAACCTATTAACTAATTTTGGGAAAGTTTATGCGGATGATTTTTAAGGGTTTTATAAATTTTAGGTTGGATAAACGCGCAAACTAATGAGTTTAAAAACACTCAAAAGCATCTAAATTTAAATACGACTGTATACCCATACATTGTTAGTCGCTTTACGGTAGGGCCAAACATTGGGTAAACAGATAATAATTTGTAGGGAAACTCGTTCGTCAGTTTTCGATTTACTAAACGAGTACTAGCAAGCTTTGGGGCAAAAAGCTTTAGCCAGATGAACAGTTCAATGGTCGTTAAAATTGCCATTATTGCAACTGTGACCGTTGACGGCGGACATGGTTGCTCTTTCATATTCGTATGATCGCGGCATCTCCACTTCTGTGTGCTATTTAAAGATGGGGGGCTTTATATTTCTTTCTTCGGTGTATTTTCTGTATTTCCTTTTCAATAAAAAGTATTACTTTTATGCCGTTTAATACCTAGGTAAAAAATTTTATCGTATTATCCCATCACTATTTCTTTATCTAGTTGGTTCGCGAGAGCTAGATTCCCCACAGAAAAGGATTTTTTATGGGACATAAGACGTTATTGAATGTTGTACTTTTGACCGCGACCTGCGGTGTCGCCACTTTTGCGGTGAATGCTGAATCGCTGTTTACTCCCTTTCCTGACGCCAAATCGCCTGAAGAAAAGCGCATCCACTTTACGCCCTTTGAACTTATCACCGCAGTGAATGGTGACAAGTTCACTCTGTTGCCTGTATCAGGAAAATTGACTCGACAAAGCGTTGAGTTACCCGAGGGGTATAGTCCTGAACATGTGATCAATAACTATTTGGCACAGCTAAAAAAGCTGAATGCCGAAGTGTTATTTAATTGCACGGCAGCATCCTGCGGCGACGGGCAAGCTATGCAAACTCAGCTAAAGCCGCTTAAGAGCGTGAATGCCGACTTTCACAGTGCTTACGTGGCGGCAAAACTGAAAGGTTCTCGCGGTGAGGTTTACGCCAGTATCTATGTCGTCAATCGCGAGGACAGATATACCTATCTGCAAGTCGATATCCTTGATTCTATTCCTGAGCCGCTAGACTTGATCCAAGCCAATAGTGACTTTTTACAGCAGGCGCCGAAGCAAATTGAGATTAAAGATAGGCGTAGTGACGATGCTCAAGGAGCGGCAGATCATCCTTTGCTGGGGCGTCTGCCTGGCAGTTACATTGATCGCTATAAGCAAACCAATTTTACGCAGGTGCCTGTATTGGTGGGGATCTCGGGCGCCGATTATCAAACCCAATCGCTGGATGCCAAGCTTACCCAAATAAGTTATCAGATGCCTGAAAGCTATTCGTTGTTTGAAATCAACAGCAATTATGCCGCCGCAGCACAAAAACTGCAGGCTGAGCGGATATTCCATTGCAAAGGCACGGCCTGCGGCGAGGATGATAGCCTGATCAATGCCATCAAATTAATCAAGGATGATAAAGAAGACGAATGGCAGGAGTATCAGCTGTTTAAGCTGAGTAACGCCAAGGGTGATGTTTACTTCGATATCTATTCCCAAGGATATTTCGATGGCACACCTGCCGATACTACGCTTAGGGTAATGGAACTCTCTACTCTGAAGGATGATCGTGTGGCGATCGACCTCGATGCCTTGACCGATGCGATTAGCCAAACAGGTAAGGCGACGTTAGAAGGATTGTTGTTTGATTATGACAGTGAGCGTATGTTGCCCGAGTCTAAGCCTGTACTCGAGGTCCTCGCGAGCTATCTTAAGCAGAATCCGACGCTGAGTTTCTATGTGGTCGGACATACCGATGACAAGGGCGAGCGGAGTTACAATCAAAGCCTGTCGGAGCGGCGCGCCGCAGCTGTGATTAAGCAGTTGAGTGACGGGTTTCAAATTCCGTCGGCCCAATTAACCGCCCACGGTAACGGGGAGTACAGCCCAGTGGCCAGCAACACTAATGACGCCGGACAAAAATTGAATCGCAGAGTGGAGTTAGTGCTTCGTTCGGATAAAAAGTAGCTCAAGGTTATCAGCTTGAAAGGCTATCTTCGTTCCATCAAAAACGCCTGAGATGACTCGGGCGTTTCTAGCTTCAGAGGCGTTCATTGGAAAATATTGTTCGCGCGGGCATTTGTCTCAAATTGAGGCTAGCTGCTTGAGGGCATTCGCGATTTGTCTGCCATTAAATTGTGACTGTGGCTTTAAGCACTGCAACTTCCTGTGGGGTGAGTGGCCGCATCGCTCCTTCGGCTAAGGATTCTAGCGTTAATGTCATTAATGCGACGCGCTGTAAGTCAATTACCTTATAGCCTAAGGCGATGGCCATACGCCGAATTTGGCGATTTAGTCCCTGAGTCAGCACGATTTCAAAGCTGTCCGAACTGAGGCGGCGGACTTGGCAGGGCAGGGTTTGCACATCTTTATAACGCACTCCACTGGCCATTTGTTCAACAAACTCATCAGTGAATGGCCGGTTGAGGTGCACATGGTAGGTTTTACTGTGGGCAAAACTGGGGTGCATGAGTTTATGGGTTAGCTCACCATCATTAGTTAACAGCAGTAGGCCGCGGGAATCCTTATCGAGTCTGCCGACTGGATAGAGTCTTGGCGCTTTGGGGAGCAAGTGTACAAGACTCGTTTCATCCTGCTCAAGCAGGCGGCAATCTGTGCCCACGGCTTTGTTCAATATCCAATAGGCGAGGGTTTCGGTTTGAGTGATAGGTGCGCCATCAAGCTCAATGCTGTCGAGACAGTTTAAAGATTCGTCTAAATGGATGGGATCTGTGTGGCGGGCGATATGGCCATTGAGTGTGATGCGCCCGGCCTCAATTAAACGGCAGGCTTCACGGCGTGAGCCTATGCCACATTGGGCGAGGTATTTTGCAAGGCGCATATCAATCCAAGGTTGATGAATTTAAACATAAAAAAGGAGCCGAATTCGGCTCCTTCAATTGTACTTATCGGCATCTTAATTAGCTATTTCAACCTGCATATTAACAAGCGATAAGTAGAGTGCGACCTATCAATGACGTTTGCGGAAAATCACAATCGCAACGGCCACTACGGCTAAAATCATACAGTACCAAGCGTGTGATACCGCAGCCAATGGGGTGATGCTAAAGGTCGATGCGATCAGTAGGGCTTGTGCGCCATACGGGATCAAACCTTGGATAATACAGGCGAAAATATCGAGGACGCTGGCGGCACGTTTTGGGCTCACGCCATGTTTCTCGGCTAAGTCTTTGGCAATATCACCGGTCACAACGATAGAAACCGTGTTGTTGGCCACACAAGTGTTAGTCACTGCAACTATGCCAGCCATACCCAGTTCTGCGGCGCGGCATGATGCTTCACCTTGTGCCTTTGAGAAACGCGTGATCAGCTTTTCAATCTGTTTGCTCACAAAGGCAAGACCACCTTGTTGCTGCATAAGTGCCGCTAAACCACCGACCAGCATAGACAGAATGAAAATCTCCTGCATATTGCTAAAGCCAGCATAAATATCTTTACCAAATTGGATCACGCCGTAATCCATGGTAAACAGACCCGTAGCGCCCGCTAATAAGATACCTAAGGTCAAGACCACAAATACGTTCAGACCCGCTACAGCTAAGATCAAAATGGTCAGATAAGGAATGACCTTAATGAGATCTATGTTCTGCGTCGCTAATTCCGCCTGGCCTTGGCCTGCAAATACAAAGGCTAACAAGGTAAGCAGTGATGCTGGGATAGCGAAAATCAGGTTTTCACGGAATTTATCTTTCATATCACAGCCTTGAGTACGGGTGGCTGCAATCGTGGTATCTGAAATAATCGATAAGTTGTCACCGAATAGGGCGCCAGACATGACCGCACCTGCCATCAGGGCGTAGTCGATTTGCGCTTGGTCGGCCACGCCGAGGGCGATGGGTGCGACAGCAGCTATGGTGCCCATTGATGTCCCCATGGCTGTTGCGATAAAGGCCGCAATCACGAAGAAACCGGGTAACAACAAGTTTGATGGGATCAGTGATAAACCCAAAGCAACTGTGGCATCGACACCGCCAGTGGCTTTAGCGACCGCCGCAAAGGCGCCTGCTAATAGATAAATCAAACACATAGCAATAATGTTACTGTGACCAATACCGCCAATGAAGGTATCAATCGATTGATTCAATTTCTGTTTTGATAAAATCAACGCCAGAATAATCGCGGGTAAAATGGCGATAACACTCGGTAATTGATAGAAGGCGAAGTCGACACCTTGGCTTTGGAAATACACACCCGCGCCAATGAAAAGACCAAGGAAAACAAATAATGGCAACAGGGCAATGAAAGATGCCGGGCTGTGCTGTGTTGCTGGTGTTGGATTGCTCAAATGTTATCTCTCTTTCGCTTAGAGTTCTTTCCGCTGGATCCTTAGCAGTCAAACTCGCTTAAATTTAGTGTCGCTTCGGCATCGTATCTTAGCAACTTGAGGCAAAGCATATTTGATCCCTGCTAACCTGTCAATTTAGACGTCTAGATGTTTTTACTTCCGTTGTGATCGCTAGGTTATTAATTGGTTGTATAAGATGAGGCTTGGTCTATATTTTATTTTATAATCAATGTATTAACAGTTTGCATTCAGGTTAAGTTAGCGGGTTTTTATCTGATTTAGAGTGTATTGCAACTGAATTAAGTAGCGTAAAATTTAAGCTGTTGCCCGGGGTGATGGGATAAGTTGGCTATTTATCGCCCTTATTTCCCTTGAAGCTTTGATGCACTGAGTGAGTGTCGATATGAGTTTAGAAGGCGAAGAAGATGAGCTGGATCCATCGAGTTAAGTTCATTTTTATTGCTTATTAGCTTGCAGCGCTCGTTTAGCGGCCTAATCACGTTCACATAACAAAATAATATTAATTAAACCTTAACAATCAATTCATTGTTTTCAAATGTAAAAAAGTGTTAACCGCATAAAAAACCTATAAAACACTAATGATAACGATTTGCGTTGTACTAGAGAGTTTAATAGAATCCGCACAAATTATGTTAATAACTCTTTGGGGCTTTGTTTAAATGCATACATCTTCTCGCCATGGCTTGAGTCTCGTAGCCGTCTCTTTACTGACTTTAGTGTTGAACCATACTGCGATCGCCGGTGAAGATTTATTCGGTTATGTCAAAGGCGCTGAAGCTATGCCTAAAGACGCCATCGAACTGTACCAAAAGATCACCCTGCGTAATGATAAGGGTCAAGGCACCTACAGAGGTATTAACTACGAAACTGAATTCGAGTATGGCCTAACGAATAAACTGGCGGTGTCAGCTTCTGCTAAGTTTATGTCCTTAGACACCAGTGGGCTTATCATCGATGGTTATTTGCCGGCAGAGAAAAAAATTGGTTTTCAATCCTCTGGCGCCGAAGTTGGCCTAAGCTATATGTTTTTAAGCCCAGCCAAGGATGACATAGGTTTGTCGATGACAGCCTCCCTCGACTACGACTGGATTGATGTGCATTCTGGCCAAGACAAAGACACCTTGTCGTTAGATCTTGGTCTGCAAACCCAAAAATACATGCTCGAAGGTGAGTTAATTTGGGTGGGAAACTTAGGCATGGAATCAACCTATGCCGACCGCGCGCCTATCGCTAATCTACCAGAAGACTTCGAATGGTCGACGGATCCAGAGATGGAACTGGAATTGAAAATGGGCACAGGCTTAAGCTATCGTTTCGCCCCTAATTGGTTCGTTAGCGCCGAAGTGCTGTTTGAAACTGAATTTGAAACTGAAATTGGTCAAGAACGATGGTCCTTCTTTGCTGGCCCTTCATTGCATTATGGCAGTGCCGATTGGTGGGCGACGCTGACTTGGTTACCACAGTTAAGTGGCGGTGGTGAGCAGTACCAAGGTCAGCGCGATACCAGTTTGCATCTGATTGAAAAAACAGAACAAGAAATCAGATTGAAGGTCGCATTTAACTTTTAATCTAGGTTCAATGAAGGCTGTTGCAGCGAATGTAATAGGCTGCACCGCCAGAGTGAGCGCCAAGGATGGCTCGTTTTTATCCCATATTCACTAACATTAGGTATTGAAATGGCGCAGACATATTGGAATAGCTTGTGGTTTATGCCCATGGTCGTGGTGACCGTGCCCGCTTTTGCTGCTGACTATTTAACGGTTGCACAGGCGCAGGCATTGATTTTTGATCAAGCGGCCGTATTTAGCGAGCGGCCAACCTTATTGAGCTCAGATGCGAAAGATCAGATCAAAGATTTGTCTGGCGTGCGTCAGCGTCAAGATCAACAGCCGATTTGGAAAGTGGAGAAAGACGGGCAATTTCTCGGTTGGTTTATGGTTGATGATGTGGTCGGTAAACATGAATACATTACTTATGCCGTGGGGATTAGCCCGCAAGGTGAAGTGTTAGGTTTAGAAGTGTTGAGTTACCGCGAGACCCATGGCGGTCAAGTGCGCGAGGCCAGTTGGCGCCAACAGTTCCACGGTAAAACACTGAACGATCCCTTTAAACTGGATGAGGATGTCACCAATATCAGCGGCGCGACCTTGAGTTGCCGTAATTTACTCGATGGTGTGAAGCGTCTGTTGGTTATTCATCAACTCTTCCTGTCACAGACGGCATTATCGTGATACGTCGCGCTAAACCCTTACTCGGGACTTTGGTGGAAATTGCCGCCGAGTCACTGCCACATTCTGGCAGTGAGATCCCACTTGAGGATAAAGCCTTAGAAGCCGCGATGACAGCGGCTTTTTCACGTGTGACGCATATTGGTCGGTTACTGAGTTTTCATCAGCAAGACAGTGAGTTAAATCAGCTAAATCGCCAGCCAGGGACATGGATTCGTGTAAGCCAAGACAGTTTACGAGTGCTCAAGTTAGCTAAGTGGCTAGGCAAGGCGAGCAACAACTTGTTCAATTGTACTGTCGGCGGGGAAATGATGTCCCGCGGTGCTTTGCCTGCCTATCTTGGTATGCCTTTGTTATTGCAAGGTGAGTGGCAAGATATTGAAATAAAAGATAATCAAGTACGATTAGCTAGGCCACTCATTTTAACCTTAGATGGCATAGCCAAAGGTTATGCGGTTGATATGGCGGTGAGTGAGCTGCGCCGTGCGGGCGTTGGCGGTGGTTGGGTGAATGCCGGTGGCGATTTAAGAGTCTTTGGCAGTGCCTCTTTAAATGTACTCTGCCGCGGCCCAAAGGGATTGAGCCAAAAGATCTGCGTTAGCAATATGGCGCTGGCAAGTTCGCGGGTGTCACAAACTTTAAGCCATGATTATCCTGCGTTATTACTGCCCACGGGCAATGTTACTGATGTGAATATCGATCTTGAAAGTGAACGTATTGTCAGTGTGAGTGCGCCCTTTGCTTGGCGCGCCGATGCGTTGACTAAGGTTGCGGGTTACCTAAGCTCTGACTCCGCCGCTGACAAAATTGCTCACTTAGGTGGTCGATTAGTCAGTTTTGAATAATCATTCCTTTGGTACTATTTGCAGTTTTCCTTACTGAATTTACTAAGGAAAAGCTGCGTTATGAGTGTATAACATTTTCCTATGAAGAAATTAACTGGCTATCCAAATTGGTTTTTTTGGCTAATCATTCTTACCATTAGCGTCACCACGCTCACAGGCTTGTTTATGCTGCCTTGGGTGATGGAGTTTAAGTTGCAGTGGGAAGTGGATTTTGGCCTCAGCGGTGAACTACGGTTACCCGCAGTGGTGATACATGTGTTGTTAGGTTGGTTACTGTTGATGCTACTTGGTGCACTTTGGCACAGTCATATTCGGGCAGGATGGCGTAAAAAATTGAACCATTGGAGTGGCTTAGTGATGTCACTCAGTCTTATCACCTTAGCGTTAACGGGTGTGGGACTGTATTACTTGAGCTCAGAATCAGCCCAACTGTTTGCCAGTTTATTGCATATGTTTTTGGGGATGTTATTGTTTTCAGGTTTTGTTTGGCATTATTACCATGGCCGTAAAATTCGCGTTCAATCCCTTAGGCGTCACCGTAGCTGATAAGTTTTGCATCAAAGCCCAATTTGAAATCCAATTCAAAAGCATTCGATTAAAAATCCCATGTTAAAACACATTAAAAAGAGTGCCTAATTGGCACTCTTTTCGTTTTAGCTGTTTGTCACGAGCGGTCTGTTATTAACCGCTTGTCACTAACTATGTGTCGTTAGCAACCGGCCAGCTTAGGCGACTTTAAATCGCGCCACTTCTTTTTGTAGGTTACTGCAAATAGCCTTAGTGTTGACGACGATTTGTTGGGTCTCTTGAATGACTAAGTTGCAGTATCTGGTTTTATCGGATAATTCAGTCAAGTTACGGTTAATTTCTTCGGTTACATGGGTTTGCTCTTCGGTCGCCGTTGCCGTTTGAGTGGACATCTCGCTGACCTTAGAGGTGGAGTTTAGGATTTCATCCAATGCATCTTGGGTTTGGCTGGCGAGGGTGACGGTTGATGTGGTCAGGCTGGCGCCAGATTCAATGCTTTTAACTGCATCATTTACGCCGCGTTGTAACTCTTCAATCATACGCTGAATATCTTGGGTCGAGGTTTCGGTGCGACTCGCCAGTGTACGCACTTCGTCGGCGACCACGGCAAAGCCGCGGCCCTGTTCGCCAGCGCGCGCCGCTTCAATGGCCGCGTTAAGGGCGAGCAGGTTAGTTTGCTCAGCAATAGAGCGGATCACATCGAGCACTGAGGCAATATTGGCAGAATTGACTGAGAGTTTTTCAATAACAGTCACGGCATTTTTAACCGACTCAGACAGTTGCTGAATATGATTAACGGACTGGGCAAGGATATTTTTACCTTCCAGCGTTTGGTCGTTCACCTTAGTGATTTCGGTCGCCGTGTGCAGGGCATTGCTGGCGACTTCCCTTACGGCGGCACTCATTTCATTGACCGCTGTGACTATGGTATCGACAAACTGCTCTTGTTCATGACTGATGTTGATAGTGGTTGCCGACTTAGTCGCAAGGCTTTCAACGGTTTGGCTCACATCCTTGGTTTGGCCAATAATCGAGATCACCATTTGCTGCAGTTGTTCTACAAACAAGTTAAAGGCCTCGGCAAGCTCACCGATTTCATCCTGACGTTTGATCGGGATCCTTTGAGTTAAGTTACCGTCACCATCAACAATGTCATTGATCCTGCTAGTGATATCTTTAATGGCATTAACGATGATTTTAGGGCCGAAATAGGCAATCAACAGAGCGACTATGGCCACTAAGCTGGCTATGGTGAGGGAAATTTGGGTTTGGGTGGTTGCCTGTTCAGTTGCTTGCAAGTCCAGCTCTTTGACGCGGTTATCGGCCGCTTCCCCTGCGGCATTATAGATGCTTCTCAAGGCTTTAAATTCTTGTTTGGATTTGGTTTCGTGGAGTTGTTTCGCGCGTTCAAAGTCATTACTTTTGACGGCATTAATGACTTCAGATGAGGCTTGATACCAAAGAGAAAATTGCGCTTCAAAGCCATTGGTGGATTGCAGTACCAGCAGATGGTCTTTAAGGATTTTTTTAAACTCGCCCATTCGGTCACGGGCTTGGTCGACGTTTTCTTGCCAGTTATCAATCTCACTCTGGCGATTCTCGGCTGATAATTCTTCCCTTAATAACACTTCTTCACTGAGCTGTGCTTGATAAAGATCGCGGTCGGCATTGAGAATCGCCGAAATCGCAGGATTAAATAACTGACTGAACTCTTGCATCTGTTTCACTGTAACACGGCTTTGCATGGCGTCTGTGACGGCCATAACAATGAGCGCTGTCGCCATAATGGCAAACATCAGTGAAAACTTAACGCGAATACTGTTAAACATAGGAGTATCTCCATTAATAACCTAATAAATAGCTTAGCCGTTATTGATGAAATTGCTTTTACATGCAGTAAATTGCGATGGGATTCAGTGCGAAGTTTTGTGCCCATTGAAAGAAGATGAATAGCCCCAACTGTGCAGCCAGGGCTTTGATATTTTAGCTTATGTTATTCGGGGCAAGCTAAGGTGGGTATGGCTTTTGGCTTAGGCTTTATCTGCACTAGCATGACACCCATGATGACCATAGAGCCGCCAATGTAATGATAAATGGCCAAGGTTTCATCTAGGATAATGGCCGCCAGTATCGCCGCAATAATCGGCATTAAATTAAAGAACACGCTGGTGCGATCGGCGCCGAGTTTGCTGATGCCATTGATCCAAGCCCACGGTGCGAGCAGCGAGGCCGCAACTGCCGCATACAGGATCAGTGGTGCCGATTGCGTGCTGATCGCCATACTTGGGCTACTGAACAGCAGCGGTGTCAGCATAAATACAGCTATGAGTCCTTGAATATAAACCGATTCCAAAGTGGGCAGTGGTAATTGCCAGCGTTTCAGTAATACGCCATAGAGTGCATACACAAAGGCGCTGAACAGCAGTAACAAGTCACCTTGGGTGACGCCGATGGCAAGATTCATCATATCGCCGTGACTCAACATAAAAATTAAGCCAACGAGCGAGATCAGTGTGCCACCAAAGGCTAACGGCGACAGCTTCTGTTTGAGTAAGGGAACGGCTAAAAACAGGCTGATCATAGGCACGAGTGAGGTGATCAATGCCATATTCGTCGCCGTGGTGGTGGCCGCGGCAAAATAGGCGAGACTCTGGTTGAGCACCATACCTAGCATGGCCAAAGTCGCGAACTTAGGTAACAGTGGCAAGATCACTCGGCGCTTTTGCCACACGCGACCCGCGACAAAGGGCGTTAATAGCAACATTGCAAAAAACCAACGGTAAAACGCTATGGCTTCAGGATCGATAATCCCAAATGAGAGTTTATTAACTATCGAGTTACCCGCCCAAATGAAAACGGCTAATAGGGGAAACAAATACAACATGATTTTGCCTTTCGATAATGGTTTACGTGGCTGGACATGAGTGAATAGGCATAAGCGACTGAGTCTACATGGCTAAAACTGAGTAACTCAGAATGAGAGACTCTGCTTACTACGTATTACTTATACATCCAGATAATCATTGCAGGCAATTATCCATGGTCGGTTATGATATAGATATCGCTTATCAGACAAGGTCAGTTCCCCGGCGGACAGAGTGCTATGGGGTAGCAAAATTGCTTGAATGCTATTAAACCAGTTGAGCACTATTAAACGAGAGAATGTATTGAGCTAGAAGGCTTTAAGGACAGACAAAATGCGTACGGTTTATCATCCCCTTACGGCAGAGCAAGAGCCAGTTGCGGATATTTTCTTTAACTATGAAGCTTTCTTGCCAAATACGGTAACGCCAAAACATCAACATGTTTGGGGACAACTGCAGTTAATCAGCGGTGGAATTATGGAGTTACATGCTGCAGGGCAACGGTTTTTATCTCCGTCGCAATATGCAATTTGGGTTCCTGCGGGGATAGAGCATGAAAGTTTCACTCGGCGTAGTATCCATTATTGTTCGATGAATATCGTTGCCGAGCGGGCTGCGGCGTTTCCCCTAGAGACCTGTTTGTTAGCTGTGACATCCATTGCCCAATCTATCGTAAACGATCTGCGGGAGCGGCAAGTTAGAGTGGCAAACTCGGCGGCGGATAAACGGCTTGTTGAGGTTTTGCTCGATCAGCTCACTATCGGCCAAGCTCTGCCGCAATTTTTGCCCACAGTCTCAGATAAACTGTTACAGCCGTTGTTGCTGGCACTTGAAGCCGACCCTGCGAGTCCTAAGACCTTTAAATCTTGGGCCAATGAATTACACACTACAGAGCGTACCTTAGCCCGTCGTTGCCAAGAGGCGCTGGGGATGAGTTTTACCGAGTTAAGGCAAAGGCATAAGTTTATCTATTCCTTACAACTATTACGTCAGGGACTTGCAATCAAAGAGGTGGCATTGACGCTCGGCTATAACCAAACTTCGCCTTATATCGTGATGTTTAAAAAATATGCCCAGTACTCGCCGGAGCAGTATCGCCGTCGATTGTGATGGCGCATAAGTTTAGTGTGATGGCATATAAGCTTAGTGTGTTGAAAAATGACCTGTTGTTAATTCGAACGCTAGCGTATGTTGTGAGGCGATAAGCGGATAAAACCGAGAAATAAAATAGGGTGCCAAAGCATTTAGCACCCTATTTTCGGCCTATTTAAAGAGAGGATTTAAGGTTTTTTTACATTGATGGATAAATTAGTCGGATGCTTTTTGGCGGTTCCGTTTATCCTGACGCTTCTCTTTTAAGGTTTTCATTGGCGGTTTTTTGTTTTTTTCTTTACTCATAGATATAGACTCCAAAGTGAAGGTCACTATCCGGTTCCGCGCCGCAATTCGGTTCCGATAGTTGGGCTCAATTTTTATTTCAGGCTTAAATTGAGTCGGTTTATTTATAAAGGACACATAAAACGTAATTTAACGATGAGGTGCCGAACCTAAACCTCTTAACCCCTTTGCTTTTTTTACCTTAAAGCGCTGCCATGACTTAGTGTAAATAGTGGCAAAAGGCGTTAATTTCAGTGTTAAATTAATTTAATG
>NZ_JAUOES010000047.1:0-15009 GCF_031932065.1 Shewanella scandinavica | reverse complement strand
GGGTTATCCAGCAAAGTGGCGCGCTGGGGGGGTATCGCTGGGGACCAACCAAGAAGCTGATGGTACAAACCTGGGAAAAAATGCGTGAGGACCCGGTTGTGCTATAACAATGCCATGCAATCGACGCTCGTACCTCGCTCGGCTGATGGCGAGCGTTACCCATAGAAATTTTAATCCGAAACTCACTAACTCGAGCTAAAAATCTAACTCGGAGATGACCAAAAGTGTGTTGCGTATGTCTTTTAAATCTACAGGTTACGCTAAAGCCAAAACGGTGAGCTAGGGTGATTAGCGAGACGACCGTCCGCCCCATGGACGGACTGTCTGTGAGTCGACGAGTAAATGCCATGGCAAACCTGTGTGAGTGGATATCAACTGCCTACCGTTCTATTTTATCGAATGTTTAGACCGTGATTTCGCGTTATTCTTTTGTAAATTTCCTTGTTATTCTGCCTCCATCAGCAAAGCGTTTGCGTCTTGTGTTAGCCACATGATTTTGGCGTTTCACGTACCGCTTTGCTCAACCGATAGGAGAGCAGCAATGAAAGTATTAAGTCAGTTTTCCGCCAAAGCCGCGATGGATGGCGATGGTGTCAATATTCGCCGTGTCGCCGATTTTGTGACGACTAAATTTGATCCTTTCTTGATGATCGACGAAATAAAATCCGATGATGAACAAGACTTTATCGGTGGCTTCCCCGCACATCCCCATCGCGGAATGGAGACCTTTACTTATATTCGTAAGGGCGGTTTTGAGCACCGTGACCAAATGGGCAATGTGAAGGCGATTCGTGCCGGCGATGTGCAGTGGATGAGTACCGGGTTCGGGGTAGTGCACTCTGAAATGCCACTTGCCGATGCTGTCGATGGTCTGCATGGGTTCCAAATTTGGGTCAACATGCCCGCCAAAGACAAGCTGCGTCCAGCGAAGTATCAAGATACTGCGGGTAGCGCTAGCGTTGAAGCGACCAATAACACGGGCGCTAGCTTAAAAGCCTTAGCGGGTGATTGGGGCTTTAAAGATCAACCACTGATTAGTGCGGCCATCCAAGGATTAGCGGGCGAAGCTGCCATTGCTGATTTGAGCCTAGCGCCAAACGCTGAGGCCACGCTTGATTTGTCTCAACACGAGTTTGTCGCCTTGTACTTGTACCAAGGTGACTTAAGCAAGGGTGAAGATTCACAGTGGTCATATCATCAGGGCGAATTTTTAGTGCTCGATAGCCAAAGTGTGCTTAAGCTTAAAGCCGATGAGCGCGGCGCAGGGATGTTACTGTTTGCGGGTAAACCTATCCGTGAAAAAATCGTCCAGATGGGTCCCTTTGTGATGAACACCCAAGCGGAAATTCAGCAGGCGATTCGCGATTATCAAGAAGGGCGTTTCGGCCAAATCGCGTAATTTGTTAAATCAGCCGCGCTGAGCGAATTCTAAACCCAAACCTAAATCTAAGTTAGCCCTAAGCCCTGTATTCCTACAGGGCTTTTTGTTGCTGTTCACGCCAGCTATGTCTATTGATTAAGGACTTGAGGCAAAAGCTGCGCTTTGTTGCTACAATAGCCGTGCTTTTGGGTTGAGCGAGCATAGCGCTTTATTCTTAACTCAAGCTAGCCAGAATCTTGATAGACCAGTTTAATCGATAAGTAACGCAATTTCAGTAACCTAGCAGCCGCTTCGTTACCCACCACAGGATATTCACCTTGAGCAACTCTGATACTAAGCCTAATCCATCAATGGCTTTTTCGACTCTTAAGCTAAAACCCGAACTGCTTGAGAACCTTTCTTCTATGGGCTACAACGAGATGACGCCAATTCAGGCGCAAAGTTTGCCACCCATTTTAGCGGGGCAGGATGTGATAGGTCAGGGTAAAACTGGCTCGGGTAAAACGGCCGCCTTCGGCTTAGGATTACTGAACAAGTTAGACGTTAAACGCTTTCGCATTCAAACCTTAGTGTTATGCCCAACCCGTGAGTTGGCCGACCAAGTGGCACAGGAAATCCGCACCCTTGCCCGTGGTATTCATAACGTTAAAGTACTGACACTTTGCGGCGGCGTGCCTATGGGGCCACAGGTTGGCTCGCTGGAACACGGCGCGCACATTATTGTGGGTACACCTGGCCGTATCGTCGATCACTTAGATCGCAATCGCCTAGATTTAAGTAATCTCAACATGTTAGTGCTCGATGAAGCTGATCGCATGTTAGAAATGGGCTTTCAACCCGCCCTCGATGCGATTATCGAACAAGCGCCACGTGAGCGTCAGACGTTGCTATTTAGCGCGACGTTCCCTGAGCAAATTCAATCGATTGCTAAGCAAATCATGTATGACCCAAGCATGGTTAAAGTTGAAGGTAATCACGACAGCTTGAGCATCGCCCAACATTTTTATCATTTAGACGATGACAAGGCGCGTATGCAAGCGCTGCAATTATTGTTGTTAGAGCATAAGCCTGAAAGCGCTGTGGTGTTCTGTAATACTAAACGCGAAACCCAAAAAGTGGCCGATGAGCTCGAAGGTTTAGGCTTTAGCGTATTGGCTTTGCACGGTGATTTAGAGCAAAGAGACAGGGACGAAACCCTGCTGCAATTTGCTAATAAGAGTGCCTGTGTCTTAGTGGCAACCGACGTTGCCGCCCGTGGTTTAGATATCGATGCGCTGGATGCCGTGTTTAACTATCACGTTGCCTACGACACTGAAGTCCACATTCACCGTATCGGTCGTACTGGCCGTGCGGGCAGTAAAGGCGCCGCTTATACCTTCTATAACGACCAAGACGGTTACAAGATTGCCTTGTTAGAAGAGTATTTAGAGCGCGAAATTACCAGCGAATCACTGCCATCTGAAAGCCTGCTCGGCAACACGCCTGCAGCGCCAACCATGATCACTTTGCAGATCGATGGCGGTAAGAAGGAGAAACTGCGTCCAGGGGATATCTTAGGCGCGCTGACGGGCGAAAACGGTATCGAAGGCTCACAGGTGGGTAAAATCCAAGTGACCGATTACCGCGCCTATGTGGCCGTTAATCGTAAGGTTGCCAAGAAAGCGCTGAACAAGCTAACTGGCGGCCGCATTAAAGGTAAATCTTACCGCGCTTGGCCAATGAAGTAAGCTTGGCTTAGCTTGAGTTGAATCGTACCTCGATTTAATTCACTTCACTTTTAAAGGGAATAAACTCAGGTTTATTCCCTTTTTTGTTGGGTGTGATTAATGCAATAACTGAGTCTTTTTGTTTTGTAAATGCTAATTAAGGTGGGCAGTTAAGTAACACTTTGTATTTGTCTGCTGAATTGATATGCCCCTCAGCTTGCCTGTGATAGAAGTGATTCAGGGTAAAAATAAATGAGCAGATTAACGACTTTGTCAGGTGATAAGGCCTGCATCGGTTTGGAGTATTTATGTTTCGATAGGCAAAAAATTGTGGATCCAGTTGCAAGAGAAATCCTTTACGCCGAGGTTTAACGTGCCTCAGTATTTGCTCGATGCTCCGATTTATCAAGGCGGCGTGTTGAAGCAAAGCATGTTGAGTGCACCAGAGCGTGATCCCAATAAACCTGTGACGGATGACGAATACGGCTGGTCTGCCAAAATGTGGGAGCCTGCAGTACGTGCGCGTTATCAACAATTGGTGCGCCAGCTAGGCCAAGAGTTTGATGGGAAAATCACTGGTATTAACTTTAGTGAAAGCTCAATTGAAGTGGGGACTGAAAACGCCGACGGAACAACCACCTTCCCCAGTGATTTTAATCCTAAAGACTATATCGATGCGATTGGCGAAAACATGCAGGTATTAGCTGGGTCATTTCAGCATTCAACCGCTATGGTGTATTTGAACTTTTTGCCAGACGAATGGCTGCCATGGAATGACAAAGGCTATATGCGAGGCTTATTTGCGCAAGCCAAAGCGCTCAATATGGGCGTAGGTGGCCCAGATTTAATGCCATATCGTAAAGGCCATATGGGACAGAGTTACGCCTTTATTAAAGAATATCCAGCGGCATTGGTGAAAGGCATGGCGGTGCAAGACGGTAATTTGCGGCAGATTAATCCCAAGACAGGTAAAAAGAATACTGTGCCTGATCTGCTGGATTTTGCACAAAACTACCTAGGGCTAGACTACATTTTTTGGGTTGAAGATGAACCCTATTTTACGGATGAAGTCCTGCAGCAGTTGCCAGATATTAAGGCAAATTAACTTAGGTTGCTGTTTTAAGCTATTGTTTAGGCTGTTGTTTAAAGCGGCGATTGTTCAAGCGAGTTATTGGTCAATGTGTGGATAATGAGCTAAACGTATTGTGCAGCTTGTTGACTATATAAACAAAGACAAACAAAAACGCCCAATTCCATACGGAGTTGGGCGTTTCTTTTTAGGGCTTAATGCGGCTAAATCGCCAAGCGAGTTCGCTCAGTGGGTGCATTAATCCTGTGAATGTCTTGGACGACTCGCGCCGTTATTTGGGCGACGGGTGTTTTTCTTTGGGCCATTGGCGTAAGGGTTCTCACCCGCTTGGCCACGATTTTCGCCAGAACCTGAACGGCTTTCACTTGGACGACTAGCGCCTGCGCTATTGGCACGGCCATCGTTTGAACGTGGCGGACGAGGTTTGGCATCACTGCGGGGGGCGCTACTGGCTTCACCGCTGTGTCTTGGGTTCTTGTCGTTTGGCTTGTGGCCGCGCGCGACGTCACCGCTGCGTTGACCGTCTTTATGCTCGGCGCTTCTTGGGGCACCATCGCGTGAGCTAGGTTGGTTTGAGCTGCGGGTATTTCTACGGCTTGGTACTGATTTACCGCTGCTTTTTCCGCCGCCACCTAAACGTGACTCAGGCAATACATGGTTAAAGCCTTCAACCATTTCTCGGTCTAATACGCGATTGATCAAACGCTCGATATCGTTCAGCAGTTTGATTTCTTCGTTGCTCACCAGTGACACGGCTTGACCCGATGCACCAGCGCGGCCAGTACGGCCGATACGATGCACATAATCTTCAGGCACGTTCGGTAAGTCGAAGTTAACCACTTGTGGCAATTGGTCAATGTCCAAACCACGTGCAGCGATATCGGTTGCAACCAGTACGCGAGCTTGACCATTTTTAAAGTCGGCCAAGGCTTTAGTTCGTGCTGTTTGGCTCTTGTTACCGTGGATAGCGGCGGCTTTAATGCCCGCATCTTCAAGGCTTTTCGCCAGACGGTTAGCGCCATGTTTAGTGCGCGAGAATACCAGCACTTGTTGCCAATCGTTTTGCTTGAAGAGTTGGATCAACAGTGCCGATTTCTGGCTCTTATCGACTGGGCAAACCCATTGTTTTACTGTGGTCGCCGCCGCGTTACGTGGCGTAACCGAAATTTCGACCGGATTATTCACTAAGCCTTTTGCCAGTTCACGAATTTCATCGGAGAAGGTGGCTGAGAACATCAGGTTTTGGCGTTGCTTAGGTAAAATGGCCAGGATCTTACGGATGTCGCGGATAAAGCCCATGTCGAGCATGCGATCGGCTTCATCTAATACTAAGATTTCAAGCTGGCTGAATTTCACCGCTTTTTGATTGTACAAATCCATCAATCGACCTGGTGTGGCGACTAATACGTCGACACCGTGGCGCAATTTCGCGATTTGTGGATTGATAGGCACGCCACCAAATATCACCGCTGAGCGCAGTGGTAAATTTTTACCATAGGTTTCAACACTTTCTGCAACCTGAGCCGCCAATTCGCGTGTTGGAGTTAACACTAATGCGCGCACTTGGCCTGCTTGGGCACGGTTACCTTTACTCAGGAGTTCGAGCATAGGTAGGGTGAAACCTGCTGTTTTACCTGTTCCTGTTTGGGCGGCCGCCATCACATCTTTGCCTTGAAGCACAGCTGGAATTGCTTGAGCTTGGATTGGCGAAGGTGTGTCGTAGCCTTGTTCGGCAACGGCTTTAAGTATCGGGGCCGATAAGCCCAGGGAGGTAAAACTCATAGATTGGTCTCTTGTGGCAACGCTTTGCTGCATTTATGGTCAATAGCCAGGTCTGCTGGCGGGCGTGCAGCTTACAGGATCGGGGCCCTAAGTGCCATCGAATAAAGACTTTTGCATAGGGTTTCATTCATATTGGCACATAAATCGCTTGTCAGCGGCTTTCACTCGGTCTCGCTTATCTTTTAGGCGCAAGTTTCCTCAGCCGAATTTGAGCTTATTGAGAGCGAATCTGCGTCCTACGAAGTGCCGTTTTGTACTGGTAGAGGCTTTGTGGGCACACTTTTACTGTTATTTTGGGGTGCGGTTGAGCCTAATGGATTCTCCAAATGTACAGTATGGCTATCAGGCTGATTCAATCAGCGAAACAAGCCGGTTTAAAGTTAACTTGTCGGCACTTTTTATCTAAAAGTTAGAGTGAGTTAGCGGTAGATCACGCTAGATAAATTTGAGTGGTATAAACTCAAGGCGATAGGAGTAGAATTCATCAATATCTATTCTCTGCATGCTTGCGATTACTCTCGTGTTTATTTTAGGATGAGCTAACGCGGGAAACGGTTAAACGCCTCTCATCTATAGGTGGATTATGACAGCGATACAGCATATTGAACGCCTTGCTCGAGGTCGCAGTGAACAGGCCGTCGCTGTGATTAAAAATGTGCAGCAGATGTCGAACATTCCCATGCATGAGATGCAACTCGCCCTCAAACAATTGCTCAACTGCGGCCGAATTGCGCTGCATTTTCACCCCGATAGAATCGACAGCCGTGGTATGACAGTGGCCGAAGGTTTGCTGCGCGATGGTCAATACCGCAGTCAGTTTGAGACCCATATTTCCAACGGTCAGTTATCCCCTGAATTAGGTGGCCCAAGGGATCACTGGGAAAATCAGCTGTTTGGTGATGTATACAAGGGCACTAAATCTCGGCCTAAATATGGCGCACTCGATCTGGGCATGTGGCAGGACGGCCCCGCGCCACGTTTTGGTAGCTGCTATTTGCTGACCCACGCCAGTGTGATGGCACGTTCAACCTTTTGTTATCTCGACTCGTACCGCAATCCGAAAGAGAAGGGCACGCTATCATGCTTTGATGATGTGTTAGCGGCGCTGCTGACCGAGAGTTTTGAGCGTCACTATGCCTTAGGCAAATCCGACTTTAAGCCGTTGAATGTGACTCATTATTTGGGGCATCAGCTCAATGCTTCCTTGCTGTCACGTTTTGAGCGGCCGTTATCGAATAATCTTGACCATTATATCGAGGCGCAGATCCATGGCGATGTTTCCCTCGATGAAGATATCGCCATGCTGGTGGCCGATCCAAGTTTTAAAGGCACTGATATTGGCGCCAGCTTAAGCAAGATTTGCGACAGATATGATATCGAGCTGCAATATCATGATGGTTTTAGCCTACATACGGCGCAGATCCCAAGCGATTTTCGCGGGCCGACTATGCCATCGCTCGCTAATCGTATCGCCATAGAAGACAGAGTCGATGCGTATGCGATAGGTGTGGCCGCGCGGGATTTATATCATTCACCCCAGCATTGGCGCGAACGCGGTAACCGTGCCCAAGTCGCCCACGAACTTAAGTTGCTCTGGCATGTGTTAGTGAAATACGGCTCAGTGCAGTAAGTCTTTAATATAAACAACGAGCTAACTTATGGTTAGCTCGCATTTGTTTAAATACTGACTACTGCGATTCACTGATCAGGGTTAAATACTTTAAGTTTCCCCAAACAGGCTAGTACTAGGGAAAGTTCCGTTAACTCAGGGATTTGTTTATCTTTAGCTCGTTTTTGTGAGTCTGCTAGCAAAAGTCTGTAATAGGGTTTCATCTGCTTTAGATGCCTGCGATACTGCGTCCCTATCGGAACTTTTTAGCCGTTGCAAGCCCCCTTAAACTGAGTGTTATCGATAGCCGATCCCCGCTACGAGTCGCTTAATTGTTTTCTTGTTGGAGCACCATGGATAAGTCGTTAGAAAAATCCCTTCTTGTTTGGCTTAAAGCCCAGAAAAAAGCCTGTGGTTTGTTCCTTAAATTGTCGTTATGGCTTGGGATGATAAGTGCCGTCGCTATGGTGGCACAGGCTTATATTATCGCGACGATTCTCGATGGCGTGATCATGGGGCAGCAAGTCGTACCGCTAACTGACAATGCCCAAATGGTCAGTTCCAGCGTGAGTATTGATACTTATACTCCTCATTTGATTGCGTTAATCGCCTTGATGTTACTGCGCGCCTTGCTGGCTTATGGTCGTGAACGCGCCAGTTTTGAGGCGGGTAAGCGTCTACGTGGTCATATTCGCGCGGCAGTGATGGATAAGTTGACTAAGCTAGGTCCGGCGTTTATTAAAGGTAAACCCGCAGGCAGTTGGGCCAGTATAGTGTTAGAGCAAGTCGAAGATTTACAAGACTTTTATGCCAGATACCTCCCACAAATCAGCCTTGCTGGTTTTATTCCCGTACTCATCTTAGCGGCGGTTTTCCCGATTAACTGGGCGGCAGGATTAATTCTGTTACTCACAGCGCCGTTAATCCCTATGTTTATGATCTTAGTTGGCATGGGCGCTGCCGATGCCAATCGCAAAAATTTCAGTGCGCTTGCAAGATTAAGCGGCCACTTTATGGATAGATTAAAAGGCTTAAGCACCTTGAAACTCTTCCACCGTGGTGATGCTGAGCTAAAGGTAATCGCCACTGCTTCGGAAGAGTTCCGTAGTCGCACTATGTCGGTACTGCGCATGGCTTTTTTAAGCTCGGCGGTATTAGAGTTTTTTGCGGCGGTTTCGATTGCTGTGCTGGCGGTTTATTTTGGTTTCAGTTACTTAGGTCACTTAGATTTTGGCTACTATGGCGCGCATGCCAATATCAGCTCAAGTACGGATCCTCAAATAGTCGGTATTCCATTTAGCCTGTTTACTGGGCTGTTTATTCTGATTTTAGCCCCTGAGTTTTATCAACCGCTGCGGGATATGGGCACTCATTACCACGCTAAGGCGCAGGCCGTCGGCGCCGCGGAAGCCTTGATTACCTTGCTCGAACATCCCGAACCTGAGTTTGTCGGCCAAGTGCGTATCAATAGCATAGAAACGCTGAGTGCTGATCATCTTGAAGTGTTTAGTGTTGATGGCACGCGTTTACTTGGCCCGCTGAGTTTTGAATTAAAAGACAATCAACGTTTAGCCTTAGTTGGCCCAAGCGGTGCGGGGAAAACCAGTTTACTCAACGCCTTATTGGGATTTTTACCTTACAAGGGCCATTTGCTGATCAATGGCCATGAGTTATCCGCATTAGATTTAGCCCATTGGCGCCAGCATTTAGCTTGGCTGGGCCAAGAACCGCAGTTATTCCACGGTACTGTGCGGGATAACGTAGCTTTAGCCGACCCCACTCTGCCCGACGATACGCTGTGGCACTTACTGGCTGAGGCCAATATCAGCGACTTCGTTAAGGCGCAGCCACTGGGATTAGAGGCGCCAGTCGGTGAGCAATCCTCCGGTTTATCTGTTGGTCAAGCTCAACGTATTGCCTTAGCAAGGGCGCTTGGGCAAAAGGCGAGTTTGTTTGTCCTCGATGAGCCTACGGCCAGTTTAGATAGTCAGAGTGAGCAGGCGGTGAGTTCTGCGTTAAATCGGGCCATGGCGGGTAAGATGTGTATTATGGTAACCCATAGATTAGATCAGTTAGATCAAATGGATACTATTCTTGTGCTCGATAAAGGCTTGATAGTACAGCGGGGCGACTTTACCACTTTGTCTAACACGCACGGCTTATTCCAAACCTTGCTGCGTGAGAATATTGAGTCCGTGGCGGATATTGAACTTGTACCTTTACCGACCAGCGCCAGTGATACGCCGCTTGACTGTGATACTCCACTCGACAGTGCCGCCGAGCCCACTAAAGGAGAGGCCCAATGAAAGTGCTAATCCCCTTTATTCGATTGTTCTCGCGCCAATGGCTGATGATGTCCGTGGGCTTGCTGCTGACCATTATTACTTTAATGGCTGGCATAGGTTTACTGTCACTTTCGGGCTGGTTTCTTTCCGCTACTGCGGTCGCGGGTTTGACGATAATCACGGCGCAGTCCTTTAACTTTTTCACTCCTGCGGGCGGCGTGCGTTTCTTATCCATTGCCCGTACTGCCAGTCGCTATGGCGAGCGTTTAGCGACCCATGAGGCGACCTTTAAGCTGCTGACAGAGCTTCGCGTTTGGGCGTGGCGTAAACTCTTGCCGCTCAGTGCTAAAAATCTGCAGGGGCTACGCCGTGGCGACATGCTTAATCGCTTAGTTGCCGATATCGATACCCTAGATCATCTATATCTGCGACTGCTCACGCCTATGGCGGCATCACTGCTGATGACTGGGCTCTTGTATCTATTTCTCGCATGGTTCGATGCCAAACTTGCCCTCAGTCTTTGCCTGTTTTTAGTCGCCATTTGGCTGGTGATGCCACTGTTATTTTATCGCCTTGGACACGCGCCGAGCCGAACTATGCTCGAAACCAAGCGCCATTATCGGGTGCAATTATTGGATATGTTGCAAGGCCAAGCCGAACTCAGCCTATTTGGCGCCAACGACAGATTCAGACAAAAACTGAATGATGCGCAAACAGAGCTGTTTCGCAGTCAAAGTGCGATGGCCAATATCACAGCGCTCAGCCAAGCCATATTGATCCTCTCCACTGGTTCAGCCTTGATCATGATGCTGTATTTAGCCGCTCAAGGTGTGGGTGATGCGGTGCCGCCGGGCCCCATGTTTGCGCTTATGGTGTTTGCCACTATGGCCTGCGTTGAGATGATGATGCCGATTGCGGGCGCGTTTCAGCATTTGTCTGGCTGCGTATTGGCGGCGACACGGATTAATGAAATCACTGAACAAGAGGCCGATATTCAATTTGTCGCCGATACTGGCCTGAGGGCAAAATCTGGCGCCTTACAGATTGAAGATATCCACTTTGGTTATCGAGACGATCAACACGTGCTGCAAGGTTTGTCCCTTGAGATAAAAGCGGGGCAAAAAGTCGCGTTACTTGGGCCAACGGGTTGCGGTAAGTCGAGCTTACTGGCGCTGATTACCCGCGAATGGCAAGCCCAGCAAGGGCACATCAAGCTCGATGGTCTTCCTCTTTCAGATTACAGCGAGCGCGGCCTTAGGGATGCGATAACTGTGATTAGCCAACGCATCTATTTGTTTGCGGGCACCTTGCGGGAAAATTTAGTATTAGCGCTACCTGTTATCGAAGGCGAGAAACGCACGGCCCACGACGCACGCTTGATTGATGTGTTACAGCGGGTTGGACTTGGCGCTTTACTCACGGGAGATAAACCGCTGGATAGGTGGATAGGTGAAGGTGGACGTCAGCTTTCGGGCGGCGAGCAGCGCCGAATTGGTGTTGCAAGAGCGCTGCTGCGTGATGCGCCGCTGCTATTGCTCGATGAACCGACTGAAGGGCTTGATAAGCGTACCGAGCGGGAGATTTTAAGTTTACTGTTTGAATTTGCTAAGGATAAAACCTTGCTGATGATTAGCCATCGTTTAACTGCTATGGCGAAGATGGATCACATTCATCTACTCGGTCAGGGTAAGATTATTGCGTCTGGCACTCACCAGAGCTTAATTGAAGACAGTGCAGAGTATCAGGCCCTATACCAAAGACTCGCTTAAGCCAGCTGTATTCAAGGCGTTAATGCTCAAACCTTTGATGCTCAATATGATGAATAGCGATATATTTTACCCATTAAAAGCGGATATAAATCGATGAACCCTGCGATGCCAGAAGCATTAGCCCCACAAATCAATGCCCATTTTAATGGTAAGTTTGAAGTCGAGCTTAAATATCGCTTATTGGATCACCACGCTTTTTTCGCTGCCTTGCAGATGAGAAATCCTGAGATCATGCTCGAAGATAACCTTGAGCATGACTGTTACTTTGATCTGCCATCACAATCACTTAAAGGCGAACACAAGAGCTTGTGTATCCGTGAGATGCAGCCATCGGGGATTATGCTGTGGATAGTGAAAGGGCCGGAGAAAGACCGCTGTGAAGCCGTTAATATCACAGAAGCGACCAAGGCAAAGAGTATGTTGTATACCTTAGGTTATGAGTGCGTACTGGAAATTAAAAAGCGCCGCAGTATCTATTTCCTCGGTGAATTTCATCTAACAATCGATCATCTCGAAGGCTTAGGGGATTTTGCCGAGCTTGCGATTATGACCAATGATGAGACCTTGTTGCCTAAGTATGACGTTCAATTGCAGCAACTCGCTGCCGATTTGGGCTTAAGTGAAACGCAGCGGGAGAGGTTATCCTATCGACAGTTGCAACAGGCTTTAAATGATCTGTGATGATTCAATCTTGTTGGATTAAAAGCTTGAGGTTTAATGGCTTAACGTTTAATAGCTTAAAGTTTAGCGGTGTAAGTTTAATGGCCGGATGCTAAATCCGGCTAAGCAATCCCTCGCAACAAACCGCTATGGCTTAGTTCAAATCCCTTTGAGCGTCACTGTCCATATCGCATTCACTGTTTGTTTTTAACTCGCTATCGACGACTTAAACTTAAGCCTTGTATTTAAACTGAAGCATCGCATTTACATTCAAGCCACTTTCACAAACTTAAACTTAAACTCAAAATCAAAATCAAACGATTTAAGCAGCGGTTACCCCGCTTTATTTGCCGTTAGTTGCCTAATGGGTTTTAGCCTAAGCGTTGTGAAAAGGCGAGATAGCGTTTCACTTCCGCTTCAGGGAATTTTAATTCGTCACCTTCTTGAACACTCGAGAGTAAATTCTCCCGAGCGAAACGTTTGATGGTTGCAGGTGTTTTATCTAACATTTTGCACACTTCATCTAAGGTTAATAAGTTATCGCTCATAGCACTCTCCCAGTATTTCAATAGAAACATAACCCAAAGAGTATAGAACAATAATTTCAACCCAGATGACGCCTGCAACCTAAACCGCTAAGGTTATGACTCTATTTTGTGGTTACGAGCCGCTTCCCGGACTTGATTCTCTATTTGCAGATGGCCTTTTGCCGCTGTAATAGCTTGAACCGCGCGGGATTTAAATTCGCGGCGATATAAGGTCGCGACCACAAATAAGCTCGCCGAAATAAACAGTATCGGGTGCACAAACCAGCACAATACCGCCATCGAAAAGTAATAGGCGCGTAAGCCATAGTTATAAGAGTGCGCCGCTTGATCTTGTACCGTCGCCATCTGCCTTGCGTAGGCTTTTAGATTGTCGTTCGAGCCATCGCTGTCTAAAGGACCCGCGCCTATCATCACGTTCACAAAACCGTATTGGCGCATCGACCAAGTAAACTGGAAGAAGGCCATCACAAAAATACCGACTAACAGTGCGAGTTTGACTTGCACCAACGCATGATTCGGTGGCGTTGCGCAGGGAATCGTCGCAATCACACTTTCTAGTCGCTCAACTTGTGCAAATAAGGTCAGCACACCCGCGAGCACAAACAGGGTTGTCGAGGCAAAAAAGGCAATATTGCGTTCTAAGTTGGCCAGCAGCGCCGCATCACCCACGCGCACGCCGCGGGTCATCACCTCAAGCATCCAGTAAATTCTATGCTTATGCAGACCACGGGCAATACAGTCGGTATCTTTCGCCTTACGCCTGGCAAAGGCGGTATAGCCAGCCCAAGAAACGATAAACCACACCAATGCAGAAATATCTAACAACGAAAATGTCATAGCTACCTTGAGAAAGTGACCTTGAGAAAGTAAAAAAATCGGTTGATTGAATGGCGATTATGAAGGTTTTTATCTCCTAGGCGCAATCCCCTGGTATCACTTTGAAATCCATCCTATTCACAATTTGAAGCCGCTCACATTGGTTTGAAGCCTCTTGCTTGGTGAGACTCAGTTTTGAGGAAAATTCTTGTAAGGTAAGTGAGTTAGAAAAGTGCGTTGGGGTTATACCTCGGAGTGGGGGACTTGGGCATTAAGTGTCTTTATGCCATTGCTTTAGATGCTTGGCCCTGACCGTAGATGCCCCATCTTTAGCTTGCGGCCTTTCGGCCGAGATGAATCAAAGTCGCGGGGTTTCACCCCACACCCGACCAAGAGGGGAGCAACAGCAATTCCCTCTTGGATCTCCTTTGTCGCCCCCAACGGAGTTGAAAACCCCTTGGGCATTAAGCGTTCTAATGTTATCGCGTCAGACGCTCGTCCCTGATTCGACTGACGCTATCTCTGCATCCATGCCTCGCTCACGCAACGAACGCAAATGCCCTGCGGCAACTCCGAGGGGGAGGTGAACTTCTGTCGCAACTGTACGAGCTATTAATCCCCAAAGATCTGTACCTGTCCTGTCTTTTGGAGCTTACCGACCTCTGAACTTTCGTAGATTTTTTTTGAAGTCTAGTTTCAAATTCAGAATGTTACGCTCGACATGGCATAGAGCTTTATGCCTTACTTCCCCATCTTGTTCATATGCATTAGCTATATCACTAATAATTTCATGAACTTTTGTGTCAAAGTTACTATATGTGAATTCGAAATATTGAATTTCTTCTGTTAAAAGTAAAGATTGTACAAAATCAACACCTATGCGATATCGTTCTTCCGATTCCCAAAAGAGCTCAAGACTTTCACTTCTTGCAAGTTCATGATCCTTATAATGGCAAGGTGTTTTCGCAGGGAAATGTTCATCTTTGTAAACCCCCCAATACTTTTCTATAGCGCCTATACAATCGAATCCTATCACTTCAAGCTCTTTGAAAGCTTTGAAACGTTCAGCGTGGCTGAACTGATGCATCCAAGTGTGTAGCGCTGCGCTAGCAATAATTGCAGTTAGTAAAGTACCTATACCAGCGATAATACCAAAAACTTTGTAAAGAGCATCTAGAGTCATCGAGCCAGCATTAATGTTGATACCGACAATCATCCCTATGAAAAGCAATGCAAAACAACAAAACCAAATTACTCTATCATTCACGTATTAATTCCTACTTATTCCAGGTGACGTTGCTTGCTAGCGCCCGCATTTGCGGCTGGTTTGGAGCGCAGCGAAAAACTAGTCCGACAAAATGCG
>NZ_JAUOES010000046.1:0-16031 GCF_031932065.1 Shewanella scandinavica | reverse complement strand
CTCCCAACTTTTTGAGGCTATCTAGGGATTATCTAGGCCGCATCGAAAAACGGTTGAACCATATTGGTGCAACACACTGAACAACACCCATCAAATAGAAACATATAAATAACAATTCAGATTAAGGCAGCATGAGCCTAAAAACGCGTTCAATCACCCAAAAACAGTGTGTCGATCATCCCAGTTTGCCTACTTTTCATAACCAAAAACGGCGAGCGGATAACGCCTTCGCAGGATGAGGCCGCGACCGAAACAGTGAGCCGAATAGAAGGATCCATTTAGGCGCCATCAATTCACCCAGAACTACCAAAAAACTCACCTTTTGCCCTCCCCTTTACGCCCTTGAAGCGTTAACACAGAAGCAACAAAAGCGAGCCGTTGCATCCTCCTCTAGGGTTGATGCAACGACTCGCCTGTAGCCTTACTGCTGCATGGGTTTGAGTGCTCCCAACTTTTTGAGGCTATCTAGGGATTATCTAGGCCGCATCGAAGTACTGTTGAACTCGAATGGCGTAATCCCCCTATCGCCATATAACATATAAGCAACAACTACAACTAGGAAAACGTGCGGTATTCTCACTCGTCATCGTCGCATAACACGCCTATATCCGCCCTAACATTACTGACTTCACCCACAGACATGATGTAAATGCCTGAACGACTAATACATCTGCAGGTATTAAGCAGCTAACGAACGGAAGCATGCACCTTAATGCTTGGTATCAGCCCTATCCATCCCCTTATCCCAACAAGCAATTAGCCAGCGTGAGATCAGCGGACACAGCTGCAGGTAAACACGGCAGGATCATAGAACCAGCGGAACAACATGCTTAGGTACCCACCATCATCGACCACCGGCATTAGCGCATTACTGCCCACGGCTCATTATGTGTATTGGGATTGGTTAAAGCTGACGACAGGGCATGAAGCGTAATGTTATCGAGTGACACGTTTGAAGGTGAAAATAGTGGTCTAAGAACAGGTCGAACTGAACACACGATTGAACTGGATTAGTGACTTAACCTGTCAATATTCAAATCACGATGCAATTAGATCCGACAGGTTGCTTTAGCTCACTTCTGCCCGTGCTACGTAAGTCGTATGGAGCGCTGTTCACCACGATAAGAGTGAACCATCTGTATCACCAGATGACCCTATGGCTCTGAATAAAGTAGCAAGTCACACAATGTAACGAAGTCCAGCAGATGCTGGGCAGGAGCAGAATCGTGAAAGGACGTTCCTCCTGACAACCGCAAGTGCGCCTTAGTGGAGGCTTGAGCCGTATGCAATGAAAGTTGCACGTACGGTCCTTAGGAGGGCGGCACCTGGTAACAGGTGTCGCCTATCCGACCAAAATCACTTAAAGCGATTCCTCATTACACCTTGCTAACTCATTGCTTGCACGAATTTTTGTAATAAATCAAAAGTGTCTTACATCTTAACCGTCCGATGGGATTAGACCTGAACAACTTGTGATGCAGCAGCGAAAGAGAAAATGTCGGTGCAGTATATTTACTCATGATAGACGCAGTTGGTGATCATAATGGCTTTAGGTAGCAAGATTACATGCGATTAATTGTCATTTAGTGCACACTGTTTTCTGAGGTTACTGCAATAATCTTACGGCTATTCAGTGCTTAGGTTAATTTGAACTGATTAACGATAAGCGTAAGTTGTTGGTTGGCTGCTGCCAAATTTAATGTTTCATTAGCGGTACTCTCACCGTTGACCGATAACTCATTAGCCATTTCACAAATGGCAGACATGTTGCGAGTGATCTCATTGGAAACCGAGCTTTGCTCCTCTGCAGCAGTGGCTATTTGCGCATTGAGATCATTAATACGATCGACAGAGCTGCCAATGGTATCAAGATCGCTCGCCACTTTTTTGGTGGTGTCGGCAGTTTTAAGGCAGGTATTTTTAGTGATATCCATCGACGAGATGGCGGTTTTTGAGGTTTCTGTTAGTGTATAGAGCGTCACCTCGATTTCAGCGGTACTGGATTGGGTTCGTGCCGCTAATGCTCTTACCTCGTCGGCCACCACGGCAAAGCCACGACCTTGTTCACCTGCTCGGGCAGCCTCGATGGCGGCATTGAGTGCTAATAGGTTAGTTTGATCGGCTATCTCGCCAATGACTTTTAGCACTTGAGTAATATTGACAGTATCTCTATCTATTTGCGCAATGCTGGCAGAGGTGTTTTCCACTTCTCTCACCAATTTGGCAACGGTATCCGTGGCGTCGGCGACAACCGATTTTGACGCTAATGTTTGCTGCTTGGTGATCTGAGTGAACGAGGCGGTTTCTGCACCGTTGCGCGCTACATCGTTTGCCGTCGCACTCATCTCCTCAATGGCGGCAACAATCTGTTCGGTTTCGGTGGCGTGAGCTGTCAGTATTACACTATTAGCGTCGGTTTCAGCTTTAAGACGCTCAACACTATTGGCGATATGAGTGGACGATTGCAACACTTCTAGCATCATACGTTGCAGCTGCTCAATAAAGAGATTAATCCCCTTAGAGATCTGGCCTAAATCATCATCTGTTCTAACCTCTAAGCGTCGAGTGAGATCGCCATTGCCGTGCGACAATTCACTCACCATCTGTTTTAGTGATAGAATCGGTCGGTAGAGGATAGAGAGCACGCCCAGCAAGGTAGCAATCGCTAAGGCGAGCATTATTCCCGATGAGAGTAGAGCACTATAAAGTGCTTTGTCCACAGCGGCATAGGCCACCGATTTGTCGAGCCCAACAAACAGATACCACTTTTTGCCGTTGACGAGTTTAATCGCTTTAGAGAAGGCTAATGTATCTTGGCCATCTATGCTGTATTCCTGCATCACCTCATCATTGGACAATAGTTTTTGTTCTACTTGTCCCAAGCCAAAGTCAGAAAATCGCGTGCCAGTCACTAGCTTACTTGATTCTGATGCCAGTACTTTACCTGTTTGGTCTGTGATCAATGTGACTGCGCCAAGGTAGTCAACAGCCTTGACGGTTTCACTCAGGTAGGTGAGTTCAATATCGCCAAGCACAACGCCGTTGCCGAGGTTCTTTAAGATGGAGATAACATCGTGCCCAGTGCCATCATCGACATAGATGTCGGTAATATCAAGGTTGTGAGATGATTTGCCTTGTCGATACCATGGACGAACGCGTGGGTCGTATTTTTCTGGTATTGCTTTACCATTTCTCCACTTGGCATTGGTCTCCGTTGAGTAAGCACTACCGTCATCAAAGCCAAAGTAGATACGAGCGACACCGCCTACGTCGGTAGCCATTCTGGCCGCATTGACATAATTGTCCCGATACGTGCCAGCCTGATAGTGCAAAGCCAGAGCATCGATGGCATCGGCTTTCTCTTTAAACCAGTTTTCAATATTACTGGACTCATATTTTACCACATCGGTGAGTTTCTCGTTGGCGCTGTCAATGGTGTTTTGCTTTATTTCCATATAAGACAACCAGTTGGAAACCAACAAACAGAGGGTGACCAAAGCCACCATCGACGCGATGAGCGATTTTCTAAATCCTATCAATTTGAACTCTCCACAACGTGGTGTGAAATAAAGAGGCTGGGAAGCAGCCTCTTTGGATGGCTTAGCGATTGAGGGCTAAATTAGCCTTGCCAAGTCAGGTTGAAGTCATATCTAAAGCCGATAGTTACTGCTTGGTCATCGTTGCCGTTCTCCAAGCTTTTATCCAGGTACTCAAGGTGCACACGCACATTGCTGAGAGGATTCCACTCTAGTGTGGTGTTAAAGCCATCGTAGTCAGCAGAGCCATTACCCTTGATGCCATCTTTAAACTGAAAATACCCTAGTTTGATTTTGTACTCATCGTTGAGTGGATAGGCCAACGCCGTATCTAAAGTGCTGCCACTGCGGTCGGCATTGGTGAGTGACTGGTCGAAATTATATTGCTTGTCTTGGTAGCTAACGGCGACATAGAGACCGTTGTTAAAGGTATAAGCCGCTACACCGCCCAATGTTTGGTTATCACCGCCGACTTTACCGTCAATTAGGGTGTCTTGGGTGACATAACCTAAACCTAAATGCAGGGCGCCAGTGTCGTAGCCCAAACCAAGGTTAATCATATCGGCATTACTGTCGCCTTGGTTACCATCAACTTGCACACCTGCCATAAAGGTTAAGCCATTGCTGACCAATTGGTAGGTGACAAAGTTATCGACAAAAAATGGACTTTCGTGATCATAGGCATATGGGCTGTTGCCGTGGTTAAAGATATCCACGTACTCGGCCACTAAGGTGTATTGCGCTGGGCGCTGTTTACCTATACCGACTTGGCCGTAAGGTGAAGCAATAGCGGCATAAGCTTGACGGGCTTTGCCAAAGTTACCTGAATTGGCAATATCAACATTCCATTCACCTTGAGCAATGGCTTGCCAGCCATCGGCAAATTCTGTGCTGGCTTTAATGCCGATACGAGACAGTGCATCCCTAACGTCCCATGTTTGTTCATCACCTTCATCAAGGTAGCTTAAGGTTGGGCGAATCGAGCCGTACAGGCTGACTTGGCTGTTTTTAAACTGTGACGGTGCCGTGTTTTGCTCTAATTGTGCAATGCGTTGATTGAGCGCTTCCACCTGTGTCGATAACGCATCGGCCTCGGCCGCATAGGCCTGTGAGGCGCTTAAACCCATGGCAATAATCAGGGCTGTTTTACGTGAAATATGACATGTTTTCATTGGTGTAAACCTTACTTTTACGGTTTTTGGCATGTGCATAGCCCCCAAGCTCTATTTAAAAGAGTCGGCAAATGGCTTTCACATACGCGTAATTGAAGATGAAGAAGCTGAGCGCCAGCGCACTCAGCCTAGGTTTGGTTTTACACTTTCCCTGCTTTTTTCAGGTCGTTAAACCAAAGGTTATGATGTTGTTTGGCCCAGTTTTCATCGCAATAGCCAGAGGTCATGTTAGACATGCCGCCCTCTGACATCACTGTTGCCATAAAGATATGTACCACAGAGAATGCACTGATGATGATGGTTGAGCCTATGTGCAATAGCAGCATCAAGTTGGCGGTATTTTTAGTGACCTCAAATGTAGCGGGGAACATCATGGTTAGCCCTGAGACCACCATTACACCGCCAAATATGGCAAACACCCAGAACCACAGCTTTTCGCCCGCATTGGCAAAACCTGCATCAGGGTGCTGTTTTTTGCCCATGTTGATATAACCACCCAAGACAGCAAACCATTTAAGATCATAACTTGCTGGGAACTGCTTAGGTGCCCACATAATGATCATCAGCAGATAACCTAGGATAAATGGCCACGCCATAAGCTCATGCAAGCCACTCGATAATCCGGCCAAGGCCGACCAAGCACCTGCGTTCATACCAGGCTCAAAGTAGAGACGACCGCCGCCCAATACCAAACCCGTTAACATAAGCAAAATGCAGGGGATGGCTCCTAGCCAGTGCACACTGACACTTAAACCTGACCAACGTTTAATTAACTTGCCTGAAAACCCATGATCCAGTTTTGACACGCCGTTAATAATCACAAAAGCGATGAAGACAATAGTCACACCAAATAGGCTCGCAAAGAGTAAAAACGCGATGCTATCGGTGGCGCCCAAATAAGCCAGGATTGACTCATCGGCCTGCTCAGGGACTGATGCGGGCATCAGCAGTTCGGGTTGTGTTGGCATGCCACGGATCTCAGGAATGTCACCGGCAATCGCATGTTCTTCAATTGTTTGCCACTGCTGCGGCTGCAGCGTAGCGACCTCGTCAGCCAATGCATAACTGGATGCAAATAGGCTGAGTACAATAAGGCTGAACCATCTTATTGCTTTACTCATTAATAACTCCTTGCGACACGCAGTGGCCGCGTATTGGGTCTAACCACGGTTGATAATGACACCATGGTTAGACGACTCATCGGTATACCCGTTAATGCTTAACGGTTTGATGTTGTTCATTGATAAAGTGCAGTAACTCTTTGGCGAACTCGCGCCAGAATGCTTGAGTGGCATGTTGGATAATTCCCTCGCAAAATGGGGTTATCCAACGACCTAGGTGCATTGCAAGAAATTCATCTGCAAGTTCGTTCAGTGTCAACACATACTCATGTTTATCGAGCGTATGTTGCTCAAAAGCCATGGCATGCAAGCAGTACAGGAATTCGAGTTCATTACCAATGAAATCGGCTGGCTCATTAAAACTATCGTCGATAATGAGGCCAATTTGTTGGTAAAACTCTGCAACCCGAACTGTTTCTTCGGTAAAAATTTGATGGTTACCGCTCAGATACACTGACTCGTAGGGGGCGACTAATAACTTATATGGCCCGATACACATGCGGTTAAAGTCGAACTCTAATTCGGATGCATCACTGCTAAACTTCATCGCCTCATTCAGTAATGGGCTTTCTGGACGTGCTTGCTGCAGATAGGTTATTAACCCCACGAGCGCATGAGTGTCAGAAGGAGCAAACATCATTGATTTAAAGGCATGATAAGCCATTGCTATCGGGCCATATTGGATTGTCATTATGCGCGTTCCTTAATGATCACTAGGTTAGGCTTGGTAATACAGTCACTATAGCCAATGCCTTCTTTACTCGCAGATGGACGTTTGAGTGTCTCTTGCAGATTACCAACATCAAGACACTCCACAGGGCAACCACTGACGCAAGCTGGTTTCATGCCGCGATCGAGTAGCTCGACACACATATTACACTTGTCGGCTTTACCATCGTCTTCACGAATGCTGACCGCATCATATGGGCAGGCGCTGGCGCAAAGGCCACATCCTGTACATTTCTCTCGATCTAGTACCACAATGCCGTCATCACGAACATGGTAGGCTTTGGCTGGGCAGACCATTAGGCATGCTGGGTTTTCACAGTGCATACACGCATGGGACAACCACACATCGATAGCGCCGTCAGCGCGCTTAACTTCATAGCGATCAACTTTACGAAAACGATGGTTTTCGGGCAATTCATTGTGGATTTGGCAGGCTACGGTACACGCTCCACAGCCGACACAGTTCTCTTGTCTGAATACAAAGCCCAATTTCTTATTTAATGACATCAGTTACTCCTTAGGCTTTGGTGAGTGCGACACGGGTAGAATGATATGCAGAGCAGCCGCCCATATCGGTCAGGGTGTCAGTGGTCAGGTTATTGGTACAGCTTGCTTTACCTTGAGGGTCCATGCGGCGCCAGTTATTTTTAGGTGCCATCACGGTACCGCGAACGACTTGGGTCGATACCTGAGCAATAAAAAAGGCTTCGCCTCGTTGGTTATTGAGTCTGACTCTGTCGTTATTATTAATCCCTAACTCTGCCGCATCTTCAGTGTTAATCTTGGCAAAATACGCTGGGAAGTTACGAATATACTTCACGTTATAGAAGGCGCTGTTTGCGCGTTGCGGAATCGCAGGTGACAGTAAACGGAATGGCAAGTTTTTCTCTTCAGGGAGCATCTCATCTTCAGGTAATCCGAAGTCAATAACTGGGTGGAAACCAGCCTCTTTCATCATCTCTGAATAGAACTCAATCTTGCCACTGTCTGTCTTATATTTGCCATCGCCGAAGTAAGGCCGTTGATCATAGACGGTGACAAATTTGTCGCGAATGATCTGCTCATAAGTAATGTTGTTGTGTCTAAAGGCAGGCTCTTCGGTGTCAAGGAAGTCACGTAGTATCTGCTCGTAATCAACGCGCATCTCGGGGAATCGGTCGAGTCCCATATGGGCACCTAACTCTTTAAAGAAGATCCAGTTATCTTTAGATTCACCTAACGGCTCAATAACTTTTTCAGAGGTTTGCATATGGTAACAGTTGTAGTCTGTGCCCATGTCTGGGAACTCAAACTGGGTGGTGGAAGGCACAATGATATCAGCTAATTCAGCAGTATCTGTCATCAAGAAGTCATGGACAACCAAGAACAGATCATCGCGCATGGCGCCACGGCGGCAGGCATTTGAATCGGGTGCAACCGAGACAAAGTTACCATTGTAGTTAATGACCGCCTTAATCGGTTTGATCGGTTTCCCATAGGCTATAGGGTTTTCAGGATCGAGCGCTTTGGCAATTTCTGTCATGTTCACATGGCCCACTGTATCTGGGTTAGGGTGAATATGGTCGGCACGACCTTTACTGTAGTTTAAACTGTCATCTGCTTGGGTGTTGTCGTAAATAAAGCCATTACCAATCTTTCCATATTGGCCTGCAACAGCGTGCATCATTGCGATGGCCCGTGACATACGAGCACCGTTGAAGTTACGTTGCATACCGTAGCCTAAGCGCAATACAGAAAGCTCTGATTCACCATAGACTTTAGCAAACTCAAACATCTTGGCTGTTGGTACACCAGTGACACGCTCAATCTCTTCATAGCTCATCTCATTGAGGCGTATAAGCAGTTGCTCGTAACCCAAGGTGTTTGCCTTGATAAACTCGAGATCGGCCAAGTCGTGCTCAATCAGATACTTCATGATGCCTGAAGCCAAATGGGTATCGGTACTGGGTCTAGGTTGCAACCAGATATCTGCTTGTGAGGCGATAGGTGTGCGAATAGGGTTAACTACTAACAGTTTGGCACCTTTGTCGCGCGCTTGGTTAATGAACTTGATGCCATGCACATTGGTGGCGGTTTCATTTTGCCCCCAAGAAATATAGCAGTTGGTATAGATATTGTCGTAGGGATCGGGTCCTTGGTAGGTACCAGTAACCGACTTTAAGCCCTCATAAGCGGCGAATACACAAACCTTTCGGTCAAGCTTGCGTGCACCAATAGCATTAAAGAAACGGCTTGGTCCGCCGTATTTACCGATAACCCCCTCATGACCTGAGTAGCTATAGGGCAAAATTGAATCGGCTCCGTGGTCTTTAATGATCTGCTGCAGTCGGCTAGCAATTTTGGCATAGGCTTCATCCCAAGAGATACGGCGCCATTTGCCTTCGCCTTTTTTGCCCGCGCGTTCCATGGGGTGGAGAATACGATCCGCCGCATAGGTGTATTGTACGTAGGCGTGGCCTTTAACGCAGGGAGATGTGCCCATCTTCTTCATCTCTGAAGCTCCCTCTACATAGGTCATACGGCCATTTTGCACCGTAAACTTGAGCAGACAGCGGTCAGCGCAGTTACGTTGGCAAGTGTGGTACTTTATCTCCCCTTCTCGTTTTGCTAATAGTCCCGTATTAGCTCCCGGTTCTTTAGCATTTGCAATACCGGGGGTTAACCCTGACAGAGAGGACAGCACAGCGCTTGCTGCAGCTCCCTGCAAAAACGTGCGTCTATCGATTTTCATCGTCATCACCCACTATGTTTTGAACCTTAGGTTCATTTTGATTATTGGTTTTGTGCCTTTTATATTGCCGGGTAGCCGGCGTGCCCCGAGAAAAGCCCGGGGCGAAATTACTTACATCACATAGGTTTGTAGTAGGTTTTGCCCATTGATCTGGCTGATGGTCAACAGCTTGCCATCCTGTACTAATAGTCCTTGCGGATTGGTTGTGCCTGCAAGTTTGGCCATAGGTGCTACTTCACCAGTGAGCAGATTGAGTTTTAATACCTCGCTACCGTCGTTGTTGAGGAGCCATGCTTGTTCACCTTGAACGCTGATACCTGTTACCTGTGGTAATGCAGGGAGTCCTTGCAGATTAGATTCGGCAGAGAGCGTCATATCTGTGCGGTCAAAGCGTGATAACACTAAGTGTTCGTTGAGCGCATCGCGGGTCGTCACAGTGACAAATTGTTCGAGTGTGCTGCTGTAACCCAATGCCAAGCTGTAACTGGTTTTAGCGCGTACCGTGCTGAACTGGCCGCGAGCGATTTCGCCTATACCATCGCTGCTTTGGTTAAAACGGCGATAGTTCATTTCCCAGTTTTGTGTAGGATCTAAGGTTAATTCAACCCATGCTTTATTGAATCCCATCACCAGCAAGCTGTTAGTTGAAGTAAAGGCAACCCCATGAAGCGTTTCAATATGCAGCATATACATGCCATCAATTTGCGCCTTGCTGAGGATTTGCATTTGCTTATCGAGGATATAGACCCAATTATCGGTCGTCGTCAGGGCATAAATTCCTGCTTCAGCCTGATAGTCAATGGCAGTCACGCGTCCGCTTATCTCCGATGGCAGCACTTGTTCTGCGACTAACTTAACTCTAGGTGCATCAGAAAATTGTGCTTCGGTTGGTTGCCAAGATTCAATCTCTGGATTATCAATAGCGTAAGCACCGCGGGCATTAGGTGCATAAGTTGGCCAGTGGTCGAGTTCCCAACTCATGTATTGAGGGTTAAAAGAGACTCGACCAGGGCTATCTTGACCTACGAAGGGAAGAGGACCTGTTTGTGTAAAGGCTTGGACAATATTGCCACTGATCACGACCAGGAATATCCAACAGGCAACCTTAGGGAGCGTATCGAGTGGTTGCTTGCCGTAGCCGTTATTCGGGAACTTATTGCCAAGTGTAAGCATGAGTAATGCCACCACAATAAGGACAGTGACAAATACGAATAACGCCCAAGTATAGGTATGAGCTCCCATGATTTTCAGTGAGAAACCTTGACCAATATCGCTACCTAAATTGATAGATGTATGAACTGAGGCCATAAAAGCCCCATATATTCCAAGCCAAACTAGCGCTGCGATATATTTGGGTTTTAGGCCAAAGCGAACGATATAGAGAGCCGTTAGCGCTACTAAAATCATGGCTGTTCGTTCTTGCCAGCAAAATGCGCAAGGGTTATCTAAATAAATAAATCCGAAAATAAAACAAGCAATACCAACGGGTAATGCCATGATAATAATAGAAGCAAATGAAGCTAGCTTATTAAATAAATGCTCTTTCATGGTAGCCCTTTAGTAATTGCCGATAGGAAGTAAAATGCCCCAGGACATCATTATCCAAATGAAGAAACTTAAACCAATGCAACCAAATAATAATTTGTCTGCGAGCGACTCTTTTTCTGGTTTTTTTAACACCAGATAAGCAGCAAAGGCCGCGATACAAAAAAGTGTGAACTCCATTAACTACCTCTTTATTGACGTGTGACATATCTCTTAACTAGCTGAAGCTAATCGCCATTCTCTCTCTAATCCGTAAATTAGTTTTGATTTAACCCAATTGAATGCAGGGGAGTTATTTATGTTCCCATAGAGAATATAATTTCCAACTGCTCTTTGTTCGCTACGAATTTCCTTAATATCTTTAATCATTTCATCAGTTAATCTTCGATAAAGTACTGTTGGGATCATATCAACAAATCGACGAGTGAATTGGTTACAACTTAGCGTGATGCTGTTTGATTGCGCCAGGATTTGCATGGCTGTTGCAACACTGTCTGTATACCCCGCAATATCCATTTGCAATCCTTTGTCACGACATAGATTGACTAGTAATGGACAACTGAGATCGTTATAGTTATCGATCTCTAATAACGGATAATGTGATAATTGCTCCAATGACATCTCACCCTCTAATATTGGGTGATTATGATTAGCCAAAATGTAGATATCTCCGGTTTCCGAGAAGATTTCGTTGTTAAGTCTGATGTCATCAAAACCTTCATAAACAACAACAAAATCGATATCACCTGTAATTAGTTCATTGTTACAGTCGTGACTTAAGCTACGGACATCAAATCTAAGATTTGGCGCTTCTGGTTGAATATAATTAGCGATCACGGTGTGAACTGCATAAACAAATTCATCATAAGCACGTATTACAAAATGACCACTAGATTCACTAGGAGTAAAAACAGAATGTTGACGTTCCAGCAATTGATATTGTTCAACCAGATATTTGGCATGTGGAATGATTTCTTCTAACTTTGTGGTTGGAATTAATCCATTAGACTTTCGAATAAACAATGAATCATTAAATATATCTCTAAGTATGTTTAACGTACGAGTGACGTTACAGTTTGATAAGCCAAGCTCCGTGGCAGCAATGTTGCCTTGCCCATTCTTATAAATTGAAAGTAAAACTCTAAGCTGAAGGTAATTAAGACTATTTATATTCACTTTAGTAAACTCTTAGCTTTATTTATGTGTTATATATTGCTCCTTTTAATGCTTATTGCCTAGGTTGTTATTTGATTGTTTTATAGTTAACATTTAGAACTATGAGGTTGCACATATTTTTCAATGATTGAAATATTCTTTTTTCCGATTGTGAAATTGAAATTTTATGATTTTTATTGATAATATGTGAACAGCGTCAAATATAACGCTGAAATATAATTCAATTTAATTTTTTGTGATGTATGTACTTGTGCTAGATATATCCACTCGTTTTAAGAGCGGATATCAGCGATTAGTTATCACAGGGAAACCTAAAAAAGTTGCGATTATTGTCTGTATTTGGGAGGTGTGATGTTAAATGCTGTCTTGAAAGATGGGGGCAAGAACTATGCAATATTTGGATTATCGGCGGCGTTGTTGAACAATCAGTGAATTAATCGGTGTCACCATGATCAGATTGTACTGGTCAACCCAAACTAGGCACTTTTAGTTGAGAATTTTCAAACTCTACCGGTGACAGACCATCATTAGCAAAATGAAGTTGCTCCAAGTTGTGATATTTCATGTAAGCCGCCACATCTTGCTTCATAAACTCCCTTGTTGGTTAAGCAACTTAAATGGCCAAGGTTATTCCCATTGCAATGAAAAGTGAAACCGGCATATTTACCGAGATAACGGGCCGAACCTTTGATAAAATCCAATCAACGGGTTAGCAGTCTTGGTGGACAACCGTCTAACCCGCCAGCCCTCGTAAGAGGGCGTTCTTTCTAACCCATCCTATCTAGCAGTGCCATTTCGGCTTTTCTTAGCCAGAAGATGTAAGACTTTTTACTGTCAAATCCCATTAAGGCCCACTGCTCTTTGCACAGGTAATGGGCGCGAATGGCACGTTTGCAGTTAATGGATAACTGCTCAACGAGCTGGTCAAAATGGGCGACGTGGGCAGGCACGTTGAGTTCGTGCTTTAAGTTGCCGCCGCCCAGTGCTTCGCCTAAGCGGTCGCAGGCGCTGCGGTTCGAAAACCCCTTGCCCAATTCTTGGTACACCCAATAACGGCCCCAGCGATACAGCCCTAACCGCAACGCCTTAATGTTCATCCTCTGCTCGGGTTCATCGCTAAAGCCCATTGGCCACCTCATTTATCTTCTCAATCGAAAGCTTAAACACATCAAGGCATATCGATGTCACATCGTCATAGGGCGCAGTAGTACGGCCATTTTCCCAACGTTGATAAGTGTTGCGGCTAATGCCGTAAATCTCAGCCACTTCGTCTTGGGTCATGCCCCGTAAACGGCGCCCTACTTTCAATACATCCGCGGCGCGATTAGCCATAAATCCTCCTGCGTGAAGTCCATAACCCACTCGTTTTATTTGTGATTGTTTTTGTGATTGTCATTGTTAGCGTCATAACCACCCCACTAACATTGGCTCGTCTGGCTCACTCGGCTCAGTGGTCGATTGGCGCATAATCTCAGGCGCCACATCATCAAAACCTAGCGTGATTAAGTGTGCATGGTAGGCATCCAACGCCATCAACATGCCCTTATCTAAGGTGCTGTTGACGTAAGTGCGCAGTAATAATGGCAAGGTGTGATTCAAAATCCGCTCACCCACCATGGTATCTACGCCCATATCGGCAATAATGGTGCGGCACAGTTTGCGCAGCGCATGCGAGGTAAACGCCTTAAACCGAATCGTTTCACTCCAATACTGCGCAGTGCGAATGCTCACCGGCCCTACTTCGCCTGGGAACAAAAACGCCCGCTTGCCCACATGCGTGTATTGCCACTGGGCATAATGGGTAATGAGCTTCTTGGCTGTCGGCGTCATAGGTAAGCGGTGCTCTTGGCGGTTCTTGGCATTCTCGGCGGGAATAAACCAGTAATCGCCGGCAAAGTGGTCCCAACGTGCTAAACGGGTTTCCCCTATGCGGGTACCGAACATCAGCATCAACACAAACAACATAGCCACCGGTCTTGCTGCATTTCGCAATGCGCTGAATAATGGGCCCACGTCCGACTCGCTTAATTGCGTGCCCACCAAAGGCGGCATCTTCAAACTCATTTGCACCCGATACCCCGCCAAGCTATTGCTGTCTAACACCCGTAAATCGGCCGCAACCGATAGCGCTCGTTTCAACACCTTTACCGCGGCTTTGATGTAATTAGCCGAATAGCCTTGCGCCAACATGGGTTTGATTAAATAACTGTCCACCGCAATAAAGTTCAGCTCATTGAGCGGTAACTCACCAAAGCAGCCGCTGAGATGTTTACTCACTAACGATTTACAGTTACTGCGCCAGCTGTTGCTTAAGGTGCGGTTGCATTCCACATGGGTGACAAACCACGCCAGCAATTGCGCGACGGTCGCAAACTCGTTGCTGATTACCACTTGGCCCATACTGCGTTTGGCGAGCAAACTGGGTAACTCGGTTAAAAAGGTCTTCAAGCACATCACTGGCCACACGCCCTGCTTTTGCCACACGGTTTTGCCCGCTTCGTTCATCACTAAATACACCGAGGCTTGGCGTCTATCGGTCGAGGCCCGTAACCGCACCGCCGGAAACTGCGTGTCCCGAAAGTCTCGCGTTATCCCTGCCCGCAACCAACGGCGCAACACCGCATCGTTTAACTTGCCTTGCTCTACGCCTGTTGCTGTCACAATCTGCGCCATCTAGCCCTCCAACCGATATTCAAAGGTGTGATGGGTACCCGAGCGTATGCGCTTTACCCGCTGATTCATCGGCATATCCCGAAACCGCGCACTTAAGGCTGTCTCGCTGTCGTGAACCCCAAAACGGTTAAAGCTCTCTTGCTGGATTTCAAACAGGGTCCAAAACCGTTTGCCTGTGATGATGCGCATTAAGCGTTCGCGCTGGGTCAGAGGTTTACTCGCCATCGTTTGCCCCCTTAAGCCCAAAGTTTGCACGTAAATTGGCAATAATTGATTTCGCCTTTGCCGCCTCAGTGGGCCGCGTCACTGTTTCTGGTAGTGCTTTAGGCAACTCAATATCAGTCAACTCGCCACGGCTAAAGCGTCTGCATAACACTGTGTAATTGCGCTCAAAGGTCATCAACACGTCCTTTTCGAGCCCGGTCGCAAACATCCAACTGCCCGTTTCACGCACCGCTAAGCGCACCACATCATGGCTCCACGTATGCTTACCAGGGTGATGGTAATGGCGGGTTGCCTCCTTAAACGCCGCCTCTAACTTCGGCAGCCCTAAATCACAGGCTGTCGGTTGGCACCACAGCGCAAACTGGCGCGGTGTCGGCCAAAACTGCCTATCGCCCTGCTCGCGTCTAGCGCGATTCAGCCCCGCTTGCACTTGTTCGCGACTCGCAATCCCCTGCGCGGCCAAGGTCTTAAGCCACTCGGCTTTGTGGGTCGCTTCGTCCTCAGGCCGTGGCGCACTCACCGGGAACAACACCCGCAACTTGCTAAACACGCTGTCCACAATCGCCATGTCCATCGCCGTGGGCTCAGGTTGGCTAACACGCCCTTGCCCAACCAGCGGCTGGCGAATCAAGGTTTGCAGTGATTTCATGCTCGCATTTTGGTTGGCAGTCATATCAAGGGGTCCTCTGGGTCATACACCGCGTAGCTCCAATCCACTTGTCCAACGGCGGCCATCGGTCTTGGCAACGGCGTTAGCCAATGGCGTTCGCGGATAAACTTGGTAATACCGAGCACAAACTGGCCGTTGGCGCTAAAGCCCCAACTCGTATCCAGCGCCGCAGCTTCCTTCAACCAGCTCACCGCCAACACACAATCGGCGTCGGTCAGCTTTTCGGCCTTCCACGCTTTCCACGCAGCCGAATCCGAGCCGCCTTTGCGATGGGCGGGATACGCTTTGAAAAACGCATTGAAAACCGACTTAGCACTGGTTGCTGGACAAGAGTCTTTTAAAGATTCATTGATAGATTCAAGATTGATAGATTCTGGGTGAACCAGATTCACTAGGGGTGGTGAACCACGTTCACTAGCTGGTGAACCATATTCACTAGGGGGTGAATTTGCT
>NZ_JAUOES010000045.1:0-16242 GCF_031932065.1 Shewanella scandinavica | reverse complement strand
TGGGAAGCTAAGATTATCGAACTTGCTGAAGCTCTGGATTCTTACATTCCAGAACCACAACGTGACATCGACAAGCCGTTCCTACTGCCAATCGAAGACGTATTCTCAATCTCTGGCCGTGGTACAGTAGTAACTGGTCGTGTTGAGCGTGGTATTGTTAAAGTGGGTGACGAAGTTGAAATCGTTGGTGTTCGCACTACGACTAAAACAACGTGTACTGGCGTAGAAATGTTCCGTAAGCTGCTTGACGAAGGTCGTGCAGGCGAGAACTGTGGTGTGTTATTACGTGGTACTAAGCGTGATGACGTAGAACGTGGTCAAGTATTGGCTAAACCAGGTTCAATCAACCCACACACCACTTTTGAATCAGAAGTTTATGTTCTGTCAAAAGAAGAAGGTGGACGTCACACTCCATTCTTCAAAGGCTACCGTCCACAGTTCTACTTCCGTACAACTGACGTAACCGGTACTATCGAACTGCCAGAAGGCGTAGAGATGGTAATGCCTGGCGACAACATCAAAATGGTAGTGACTCTGATTTGCCCAATCGCGATGGACGAAGGTTTACGCTTCGCAATCCGTGAAGGTGGTCGTACAGTTGGTGCTGGTGTAGTAGCTAAAATCATCGCTTAATCGCGACAGAGATTAGTTTGAAAAGGAAGCTTCGGCTTCCTTTTTTGTTTAAGTGGATTATTTCACAGGTTTTGTGGATTGCATGGGATTCGCATCCTTGCTTACAAAGTCGAATAAGAATACAATCTATGGCCGATTTTTGACCCTGAGCTTATGCTATTTTGCGTTTCTAAGGGTGTTCGGAAATGCAGAGTATGATGTGGGAATTATGCCCGTCAATTAATGTGCTCTAAGCTCAGGCCGTATTGAGTAACGGAAAAACCGATGACAACAAATACTGAAAACCAGAACAATTCTCTGGATATCGTGAAGTGGGGTTTAGTGATTGTATTACTAGCCGCTGCTGTTATTGGCAATCAAATGTATAGCGAAGCCAGTGCCGTAATACGTGCGCTTAGTGTTATCGTTGCATTCGCTATTGCTGGTTTTATTGCGCTTCAGACTGTAAAAGGTAAAAAAGCGTTAGCTTTTGCCCGTGAAGCGCATATCGAAGTGCGCAAGGTTGTATGGCCGACGCGTCAAGAAGCACTAAACACCACTTTTATTGTCCTTGCAGCAACAGGTATCTTAGCTCTTATCCTTTGGGGTATGGATGCTGTGTTAATGCGAATTGTCAATTTTATCACTGGCGTATAGGCACCTCGAATGACTGAAGCTAAAGAAGCTAAAAAAAGATGGTATGTAGTGCAGGCATTCTCAGGCTATGAAGGCCGAGTTTGTAAGTCACTGATTGAATACATTAAGATGCACGGCATGGAAGAATACTTCGGCGAGGTATTGGTCCCGACTGAAGAAGTCGTTGAAATGCGTGCAGGTCAGCGTCGTAAGAGCGAACGTAAGTTTTTCCCTGGCTATGTGTTAGTCCAGATGGAAATGAACGATGACAGCTGGCATTTAGTCAAAAGCATCCCGCGTGTTTTAGGCTTTATTGGCGGAACCTCTGATCGTCCTGCCCCAATTTCCGATAAAGAAGCGGATGCAATTCTGCGTCGCTTACAAGAAACGACAGCGTCACCGACTCATAGAACTATCTTCGAGCCTGGTGAAGTGGTGCGTGTGTGTGATGGTCCATTTGCTGACTTCAACGGTACCGTTGAGGAAGTGGATTATGACAAGAGCCGCGTAAAAGTATCAGTAATGATCTTTGGTCGTTCTACGCCAGTTGAACTTGACTTTAGTCAAGTTGAAAAAGGCTGATTAAATAAACTACAAAATCCGTTTGGCAACGGGGGCGAGTTTCTATATAATCCGTCCCCGTTGTTTTCGGGGGAGCACGTCAGCATGTCGCTGATGCGCGTTTGAACCCAAACTGAGGAAATGTCAGATGGCAAAGAAGATTGATGCTTATATTAAGCTACAAGTAAAATCAGGTTCTGCGAACCCGTCACCACCAGTTGGTCCAGCTTTGGGTCAAAAAGGTGTGAACATCATGGAATTCTGTAAAGCGTTTAACGCCCGTACAGAAAAAATGGAAAAAGGCATGCCTATTCCTGTCGTGATCACTGTATACAGTGACCGTTCATTCACTTTTGAAACTAAGACTTCTCCAGCGTCTTACTTACTGAAGACTGCTGCAGGCCTGAAATCAGGTTCTCCACGTCCAAACACTCAGAAAGTGGGTACTATCGCACGCGCTAAAGTTCAAGAAATTGCTGAACTTAAAGCTGCCGATATGACTGGTGCTGACATTGAAGCGATGACTCGCTCAATCGAAGGTACTGCGCGTTCAATGGGTTTGGTTGTAGAGGATTAATATAATGGCAAAGCTAACTAAACGCATGCGCGTAATTCGCGAAAAAGTTGACGGTACTAAAAGCTACGATATCAACGAAGCTGTTGCTCTGTTAAAAGAATTAGCAACTGCAAAATTCGTTGAAAGTGTAGACGTAGCAGTTAACCTGGGTATCGACCCACGTAAATCTGACCAAAACGTTCGTGGTGCAACAGTGTTGCCACACGGTACTGGTCGTGACGTTCGCGTTGCAGTATTTACACAAGGTGCAAATGCTGAAGCGGCAAAAGCTGCTGGTGCTGAGCTAGTTGGTATGGATGATCTGGCTGAGCAAATCAAAGCCGGTGAAATGAACTTCGACGTGGTTATCGCATCTCCAGATGCAATGCGCGTTGTTGGTATGTTAGGTCAAATCTTAGGCCCACGTGGTTTAATGCCTAACCCTAAAACAGGTACAGTAACACCAAACGTTGCTGAAGCTGTTAAGAATGCCAAGGCTGGTCAAGTTCGTTACCGTAACGACAAGAACGGTATTATCCACACTACTATCGGTAAAGTGGATTTCACACCAGTTCAATTGAAAGAAAACTTGGAAGCGTTGATCTCTGCACTGAAAAAGGCTAAGCCTGCAGTTGCTAAAGGTGTATACGTGAAAAAGGTTAGCATCTCTACCACTATGGGTGCAGGTGTTGCAGTTGATCAAGCTACGCTTGAGACAACCATATAATTTTACAAGGTGAGCGTATTAATCTATAATGCGCGCACTTTGTGGGTTGAAGCCTGTTTTATCGCCGTTTAATTGGTTGTAACTCAGGTTTCCGTCCAAGACCGCAGGTGTTTTTTGTAAAAATAACTTAATTTCCTGCGTAGACGGTGTCAGGCCCCAGCTAAATTTTTTTACTGGATAATCTGCACCGTAAGTCACTAAATACATAAGTATTTAGTATGGTAAATACTAGGGAATACCCTAGGTAGAATCCAGGAGTAAAGCCAATGGCATTAAGACTCGAAGACAAAAAAGCGATTGTTGCTGAAGTCAACGAAGCTGCCAAAGGTGCGCTATCTGCAGTTGCCGCTGATTCTCGCGGTGTGACTGTAGGTGCTATGACCGGTCTGCGTAAAAAAGCTCGCGAAGCTGGTGTATATGTACGTGTAGTACGTAACACATTGGCTCGTCGTGCTGTTGAAGGTACTGCTTTTGAGTGCCTAGCAGAGACGTTCACTGGCCCAACTTTGATCGCTTTTTCTTTAGAGCACCCAGGTGCTGCAGCACGTCTGTTAAAAGACTTTGCTAAAGAACAAGCTAACTTCGAAGTTAAAGGCGCAGCCTTTGAAGGGAATTTCATCCCTGCAGCTGAAATTGATCGTTTGGCGAAACTGCCAACATACGAAGAAGCACTAGCTCAGTTAATGATGACTATGAAAGAAGCATCTGCTGGCAAGTTCGTTCGTACACTGGCCGCCCTGCGCGATCAAAAACAAGAAGCCGCTTAATTTCAAGCTGGCTGCTTAATAAAATTGAATTCAGAACAATAGGAAACATTTGTTATGTCTATCACTAAAGACCAAATCTTAGAAGCCTTTGCAGCTATGTCTGTAATGGAAGTTGTTGAACTAATTGAAGCAATGGAAGAGAAGTTCGGCGTTTCTGCTGCTGCTGCCGTTGTTTCTGGCGGTGCTGAAGCTGCTGTTGTTGAAGAACAAACAGAATTCAACGTAGTTCTGACTGCTCACGGCGACAACAAAGTTGCTGTTATTAAAGCAATCCGTGGCGCAACAGGTTTAGGCCTGAAAGAAGCTAAAGCTATGTCTGAAGCTGCTCCAGTAGCAGTTAAAGAAGGCGTTTCTAAAGAAGAAGCTGAAGCTCTGAAGAAAGAACTTACTGAAGCTGGTGCTTCTGTAGAAATCAAGTAAGCTATTATTTAGCTTGCTCACCCAAGCCACTTGGGTGGAGGCTGGCGGTTTTTTAACCGTCGGCCTTTTTTGCGCTATATGCGCTGGCGATTTTTTTTCACCGTTTGTCGCCAAATTTTGCAGTCCCTAGCAGAGATTACTGGTTAGGTTCTTGCCATCAACGGTGATGGGCAAACGTGCTGAATTTAATAACATAAGTTATTTATTCAGTCTTGGTCACATCTCGTAAGCAGAGGAAACCCATGGTTTACTCCTATTCTGAAAAGAAGCGTATTCGCAAAGACTTTGGTAAGCGTCCAAAAGTTTTGGATATCCCTTATTTATTGTCTATCCAGCTAGACTCTTTTAAGAAGTTCACCGATCAAGATCCTACCGGTGAGCGCGGTTTAGAAGCCGCCTTCCGTAGCGTTTTTCCCATCAAGAGCTTTTCTGGTAATTCAGAACTGCAATACGTCAGCTATAAGCTTGGCGAGCCTGTTTTTGATGTGAAAGAGTGTCAGATCCGTGGTGTTACGTACTCAGCTCCACTACGCGTTAAATTACGCATGGTGTTGTATGACCGTGAAGCAGCGGCGGGCACAGTAAAAGATATTAAAGAACAAGAAGTCTACATGGGTGATATCCCATTGATGACGGATAACGGTACTTTTGTTATCAACGGTACTGAGCGTGTAATCGTATCTCAATTACATCGTTCTCCAGGCGTGTTCTTTGATCATGACCGTGGTAAAACCCACTCATCAGGTAAGGTGCTGTATAACGCACGTATTATTCCTTACCGTGGTTCATGGCTTGACTTTGAATTCGATCCTAAAGATGCACTATTTGTGCGTATTGACCGTCGCCGCAAATTGCCTGCGACCATCATGTTACGTGCATTAGAATATTCTACTCAAGAGATCCTCGATCTGTTCTTTGAACGCGTTGAGTTCAAGATTAAGAAAGATACTCTGGTTATGGCCTTGGTTCCTGAGCGTCTGCGTGGCGAAACTGCCAGCTATGACATCAAGGATGCTGAAGGTTCTGTACTGGTTGAAGCCGGTCGTCGTATCACTGCGCGCCACATTCGCCAATTAGAAAAAACCAATACCACTGAACTCGAAGTGCCAGTTGAATATATCGTGGGCAAATATGCTGCTCAAGATTATATCGATCCGGACACGGGTGAAGTTTTAGTCTCTGCCAACAGTGAAATTAGCCTAGAAGATCTGGCTAAATTATCATTGGCCGGTATTAAAGAACTCAGCACCTTGTATATCAACGAGCTAGATCATGGTGCTTATATTTCAGATACGCTGCGTATCGATTCAACCACTAACCGCTTAGAAGCGCTGGTTGAGATCTATCGTATGATGCGTCCTGGCGAGCCACCAACCAAAGATGCTGCCGAAGCACTATTCCAGAACTTGTTCTTCAGTGAAGAGCGTTATGACCTGTCTAAAGTCGGTCGTATGAAGTTCAACCGTCGTCTCAGCATTCCTGATGACGAAGGTAGCGGTGTATTGTCTAAAGAAGATATCGTCGCGGTAATGAAGAACATCATTCATATCCGTAACGGTTTCGACGAAGTCGATGATATCGATCACTTAGGCAACCGTCGTATTCGTAGCGTCGGTGAAATGGCTGAAAACCAATTCCGCGTAGGTTTAGTCCGTGTTGAGCGCGCCGTGCGTGAACGCCTATCTTTAGGCGATCTGAACGAGCTGATGCCACAAGACTTGATCAACGCTAAGCCAATTTCTGCTGCAGTGAAAGAGTTCTTCGGTTCTTCTCAGCTGTCACAATTCATGGACCAAAACAACCCGCTGTCAGAAGTAACGCATAAGCGTCGTATTTCTGCTCTTGGCCCCGGTGGTTTGACTCGTGAACGTGCAGGCTTCGAAGTCCGCGACGTACATCCAACGCATTATGGTCGTTTATGTCCAATTGAGACCCCTGAAGGTCCAAACATTGGTCTAATCAACTCATTAGCAAGCTTTGCCCGTACTAACTCATACGGCTTCCTAGAAACGCCATACCGCAAGGTTATCGACGGCGTGATTACTGACGAAGTGGAATACTTGTCAGCAATCGAAGAAGGTCGTTATGTGATCGCACAGGCGAACATTGAAGTTGACGCGAACGGTCGTATGGCAGAAGAGCAAATTGCTTGTCGTCATAAAGGTGAATCTACCTTTATGCGCGCTGCTGACATCCAGTATATGGACGTTTCGCCACAACAGATCATTTCTGTTGCTGCGTCGCTCATCCCGTTCTTAGAACACGATGATGCTAACCGTGCATTGATGGGTGCGAACATGCAACGTCAAGCCGTACCAACACTACGCTCTGAAAAGCCGCTAGTAGGTACTGGTATTGAACGTACTCTTGCTGTTGACTCAGGTGTTGTGGTTGTTGCTAAGCGTGGTGGTTTTGTAGACTACGTTGATGCGAGCCGTATCGTTGTTAAGGTAAATGAAGATGAGCTACGCCCAGGCGAAGCCGGTATCGACATTTATAACCTGACTAAGTACACCCGTTCTAACCAAAACACTTGTATCAACCAACGTCCTTGTTGTTCAGTTGGTGAGCCAGTGGTTCGCGGTGACGTGTTAGCAGACGGTCCGTCTACTGACTTAGGTGACTTAGCCCTTGGCCAGAACATGCGTATCGCGTTCATGCCTTGGAACGGTTACAACTTCGAAGATTCGATCTTAATTTCTGAGCGCGTAGCGCAAGAAGACCGCTTCACTACTATCCACATTCAGGAGCTGTCTTGTATTGCTCGTGATACTAAGTTGGGTAGCGAAGAAATCACGGCTGATATTCCAAACGTAGGTGAGTCTGCTCTGTCGAAACTCGACGAGTCAGGTATCGTTTACATTGGTGCAGAAGTGAAGGGCGGCGATATTCTGGTTGGTAAAGTGACGCCAAAAGGCGAAACACAGCTAACGCCAGAAGAGAAGTTATTGCGAGCTATCTTCGGTGAGAAAGCGTCTGACGTTAAAGACAGTTCACTGCGTGTACCTAACTCTGTTAAGGGTACTATCATCGACGTTCAGGTATTTACCCGTGACGGCGTTGAGAAAGACAAGCGTGCAGTTGAAATCGAAGAGATGCACATTGCCCAAGCTCGTAAAGACTTAGGCGAAGAGTTCAAGATCCTTGAAGAAGGTGTATTGAGCCGTGCGCGTAACTTGTTAATCGGTGCTGGTTTCACTGACGCGCAAATTGCTGCCTTGCCACGTAAAGATGTTTTGATTCAAGTTATTGACGATGAAACTAAACAAACTGAACTTGAGCAATTGGCTGAACAGCATGAAGAGCTGAAAGCTGACTTCGATAAGAAGTTTGAAATCAAACGTCGCAAGATCACCCAAGGTGATGACTTGGCTCCAGGCGTACTCAAGATCGTTAAGGTTTACTTAGCGGTTAAGCGTACTATCCAACCTGGTGACAAGATGGCGGGTCGTCACGGTAACAAGGGTGTTATCTCTAAGATTTGCCCAATCGAAGACATGCCGTATGACGAACAAGGTAACCCAGTAGACATCGTATTGAACCCACTAGGTGTTCCATCACGTATGAACATTGGTCAGGTACTTGAAGTCCATATGGGCGCCGCTGCCAAAGGTATTGGTAACAAGATCACTGCGATGCTTGAAGAACAGCGTGAGCTGGCTGAAGTTCGTGGCTACATCAAACAAGTTTATGAATTAGGTGACGAAGTGCAACAGCGCGTCGATATCGATTCATTCACTGATGATGAAGTATTACGTCTTGCGACTAACCTGAAAGGCGGTATCCCGATTGCAACTCCTGCATTCGATGGTGCTAAAGAGAAAGAGATCAAGCAGATGCTTGAACTTGCAGGTTTGCCAACCTCTGGTCAGTTGAAGTTGTTTGATGGTCGTACCGGTAACGAATTTGAGCGTCAAGTAACTGTTGGTTACATGTACATGCTCAAACTGAACCACTTAGTTGATGACAAGATGCACGCCCGTTCTACCGGTTCGTACAGCTTAGTGACTCAACAACCACTGGGCGGTAAAGCTCAGTTCGGTGGTCAGCGTTTCGGTGAGATGGAAGTGTGGGCACTAGAAGCATACGGTGCCGCTTATACGCTTCAAGAAATGCTCACTGTTAAATCGGATGACGTTAACGGTCGTACTCAGATGTATAAGAACATCGTCGACGGTAACCATCAGATGCAACCTGGCATGCCAGAGTCCTTCAACGTGTTACTGAAGGAGATCCGTTCACTCGGTATTAATATCGAGTTGGATCAGGCATAAGCGCAGGCCTTTAGCCGCGTTTGGCAAACAGAATGGTGCTCCGTGCGAGCGGAGCACCCGGTTTAACTCCTTCAGGAGAGAAACGTGAAAGACTTATTAAAGTTTCTGAAACAGCAAAGCAAGACTGAAGAATTTAACGGCATCAAAATTGGTCTGGCATCGCCTGATCTGATCCGTTCTTGGTCTTTTGGTGAAGTTAAGAAGCCAGAAACCATCAACTACCGTACCTTCAAGCCTGAGCGTGAAGGTCTGTTCTGTGCGCGTATCTTTGGCCCAGTCAAAGATTACGAATGTTTGTGCGGTAAGTACAAACGTTTGAAGCACCGTGGTGTTATTTGTGAAAAGTGTGGCGTTGAAGTAACCCAAACTAAAGTACGTCGTGAGCGTATGGGTCACATCGAACTGGCTAGCCCAGTTGCGCACATTTGGTTCTTAAAATCACTACCGTCACGTATCGGCTTAATGCTGGATATGACGCTGCGTGATATCGAACGCGTACTGTATTTTGAATCATTTGTCGTGATCGAGCCTGGCATGACCAGCCTTGAACGTGGCCAAATGCTGACAGAAGAAACTTATCTGGATGCATTAGAAGAATACGGTGATGAGTTCGAAGCTAAAATGGGTGCCGAAGCAGTGCTTGAACTGTTACGTGCTATCGATTTAGCGAAAGAAATTGAACAAATGCGTGAAGAATTGCCGTCAATCAACTCTGAGACTCGTCGCAAGAAAGTGACTAAACGTCTTAAGCTGATGGAAGCATTCTACACTTCAGGCAACAAGCCTGAGTGGATGATCTTAAAAGTACTGCCTGTGTTACCACCTGACTTACGTCCGCTGGTACCGCTCGATGGCGGCCGCTTCGCGACTTCAGATCTTAACGACCTGTATCGCCGCGTGATCAACCGTAACAACCGTTTGAAGCGTCTGTTAGATTTAGCTGCGCCAGACATTATCGTACGCAACGAAAAGCGTATGTTACAAGAGTCTGTTGATGCGCTATTAGATAACGGTCGTCGTGGTCGTGCTATTACCGGTTCTAACAAGCGTCCTCTGAAATCTTTGGCTGATATGATCAAAGGTAAGCAAGGTCGTTTCCGTCAGAACTTATTGGGTAAGCGCGTCGACTATTCTGGTCGTTCGGTCATTACCGTAGGTCCTACTCTACGTCTGCACCAATGTGGTCTTCCTAAGAAGATGGCACTGGAACTGTTCAAGCCATTCATCTATGGCAAGCTAGAAGGTCGTGGCTTAGCTACTACCATCAAAGCGGCTAAGAAGATGGTTGAGCGTGAAGTGGCGGAAGTATGGGACGTTCTGGATGAAGTGATCCGCGAACATCCAGTGATGCTCAACCGTGCACCAACACTGCACAGACTGGGTATCCAAGCGTTCGAACCAGTACTGATTGAAGGTAAAGCAATCCAGTTACACCCACTCGTTTGTGCGGCATACAACGCCGACTTCGACGGTGACCAAATGGCGGTACACGTACCGTTAACACTGGAAGCGCAGCTTGAAGCCCGTGCCCTGATGATGTCTACCAACAACATCCTGTCACCAGCCAACGGCGAGCCTGTTATCACACCGTCTCAAGACGTGGTATTGGGTCTGTACTACACCAGCCGTGAGCGTATTAACGGCCGTGGTGAAGGTATGGCATTTATGTCTGTTGCTGAAGTTGAAAAAGCTTACGCAACTGGTGCTGCTGAACTGCATGCCCGCGTTAAAGTACGTATCACTGAAACCATTATTGGTGACACTGGTGAACGTACTGAACAACGCCGTATCGTTGATACGACTGTGGGTCGTGCACTGCTGTCACTTATTCTGCCAGCAGGTTTGTCATTTGATCTGGTTAACCAGAACATGGGCAAAAAGCAGATCTCTAAACTGTTGAACACTTGTTATCGTCAACTGGGTCTGAAAGATACTGTTATCTTCGCTGACCAATTGATGTATACCGGTTTCCGTTTTGCAACCATTTCTGGTGCCTCTGTAGGTATCGATGACATGGTTATTCCAGACGAGAAATACACCTTAGTTGCTGATGCAGAAGCGGAAGTTCTTGAAATTCAAGAGCAGTTCCAATCTGGTCTAGTTACAGCCGGTGAGCGTTACAACAAAGTTATTGATATCTGGGCAAGTGCCAACGAAAAAGTTTCTAAAGCTATGATGGAAAACCTGTCAACTGAGACAGTGATTAACCGTGATGGTGTTGAAGAGAAACAAGCCTCGTTTAACAGCATCTATATGATGGCTGACTCAGGCGCTCGTGGTAGTGCCGCACAGATCCGTCAGTTGGCGGGTATGCGTGGTCTGATGGCTAAGCCAGACGGCTCAATCATCGAAACGCCAATTACCGCTAACTTCCGTGAAGGTCTAAACGTACTCCAGTACTTTATTTCTACTCACGGTGCGCGTAAAGGTCTAGCCGATACGGCATTGAAGACAGCGAACTCGGGTTACCTGACTCGTCGTCTTGTAGACGTTGCACAAGATTTAGTGGTTATCGAAGACGATTGTGGTACTCACGAAGGTCTAACCATGAAACCGCTGATTGAAGGTGGTGATGTGGTTGAGCCGTTACGTGAACGCGTACTGGGTCGTGTAGTTGCGATTGATGTGTTCTATCCAGGCACTGAAGACGTACTCGCACCACGTAACACGCTACTCGACGAAGCATGGTGTGACAAGTTAGAAGAGCATTCAATTGACGAAGTCATTGTACGTTCTGTTATTTCTTGTGATACCGATTTCGGTGTGTGTGCAGCTTGTTACGGTCGTGACTTGGCTCGTGGTCATATTATTAACCACGGTGAAGCCATCGGTGTTGTGGCAGCACAATCTATCGGTGAACCAGGTACACAGTTAACGATGCGTACGTTCCACATCGGTGGTGCGGCATCGAGAGCATCTGCAGAAAACAATGTCCAAGTGAAAAACTCGGGTTCATTGAAACTGCATAATGCTAAGCATGTTACTAACAGTGACGGCAAACTGGTTATCGTTTCTCGTTCTTCTGAACTGGCCGTTATTGACGAGCTGGGTCGTGAGAAAGAGCGTTATAAAGTGCCATACGGTACTGTGCTCGAGAAGCTAGAAGAAGCCGCTGTTGAAGCGGGCGATGTTATCGCTAACTGGGATCCACATACTCACCCAATCATTTCTGAAGTGGCGGGTAGTATCAAGTTCGTAGACATGATTGACGGTGTTACTATGACACGTCAAACAGACGAACTAACGGGTCTGTCATCAATCGTGATCCTTGACGTTGGTCAGCGTGGTACTGCGGGTAAAGAAATGCGCCCAATGATCCGTCTGCTTGGCGCTAACGGTAGCGATTTAATGATCCCAGGTACTGAAGTACCAGCACAGTACTTCTTACCAGGTAGTGCGATCGTTAACTTAGAAGATAACGCGCAAATCAACGTGGGTGACGCATTAGCTCGTATTCCTCAGGAATCGTCTAAAACTCGCGACATCACCGGTGGTCTGCCACGCGTTGCTGACTTGTTCGAAGCGCGTAAGCCAAAAGAGCCAGCTATTCTGGCGGAAATCTCTGGTACCATCTCGTTTGGTAAAGAGACCAAAGGTAAGCGTCGTTTGGTGATTACACCTGCTGATGGCGGCGATCATTATGAAGAGATGATCCCTAAGTGGCGTAACTTAAACGTGTTCGAAGGTGAAAAAGTCGAACGTGGTGAAGTTATCGCTGACGGTCCAGAAGCGGCACACGACATTCTGCGTCTTCGTGGTATCCACAACGTAGCTAACTACATTGTGAACGAAGTACAGGACGTTTACCGTCTGCAAGGCGTGAAGATCAACGATAAGCATATCGAAGTGATCATCCGTCAGATGCTGCGTAAGTGTCTTATCACTTCTGCCGGTGACACTGAGTTCCTTGAAGGGGAACAAGCTGAAGTGTCACGCGTTAAGATCGCTAACCGCGAACTGATCGCCCAAGGTAAAGTGCCTGCGACCTTTGAACGTGAACTACTGGGTATTACTAAAGCATCTCTGGCAACAGAATCCTTTATCTCAGCAGCATCGTTCCAAGAAACCACGCGCGTACTGACCGAAGCTGCCGTAGGTGGTAAGAGCGATCAATTACGTGGTCTGAAAGAAAACGTTATCGTTGGCCGACTGATCCCAGCCGGTACCGGTTACGCTTATCACAAGACTCGTAATGAAGCGCGTGCGAAGAAAAACGAACCTGTAGTAGTGAATAAGATCACTGCAAGTGAAGCCGAACAGAACTTGGCCGATCTCTTAAACCTGGCTGGTAGCCAAGATTAAGTAATCAGTTTGTTATAAAAAGGCGCCTATGGCGCCTTTTTTCTTGGAATATGCCGCAAAAGTTGGCTATTTCTTGACAGTCAGGCATTACCTTTCTAAAATTCCGCGTCCCACCATTGTGGGATATAGATTTTTCACACCTTATCGTTGAGTTTGATTCAACTGACTCGGAGCTATACATGGCAACTGTAAACCAGTTGGTACGTAAGCCACGCGCGCCAAAAGTCGACAAGACTAATGTGCCTGCGTTGAATGCGTGCCCGCAAAAACGTGGTGTTTGTACACGTGTGTACACAACTACCCCTAAAAAACCAAACTCTGCACTACGTAAAGTAGCTCGTGTGCGTCTAACTAACGGTTTCGAAGTGACTTCGTACATCGGCGGTGAAGGCCACAACCTGCAGGAACATAGCGTGATCTTAATCCGTGGTGGTCGTGTTAAAGACTTACCAGGTGTGCGTTATCACACTATTCGTGGCGCATTAGACTGTGCAGGCGTGACTTCACGTCGCCAAAGCCGTTCTAAATACGGTGCTAAGCGTCCTAAGTCTTAACTTATCCGTTAAGTAAGGCCAAGCTAGTTTTATTTTGAGAATTCCAGTTTTGGAAATCCCTGAAGCATACGGAGAATTGTTATGCCAAGACGTCGCGTTGTAGGACAACGTAAAATCCTACCAGATCCAAAGTTTCACAGTGAGTTGCTGGCTAAGTTCATCAACGTCATTATGCAAGACGGCAAAAAGTCGACTGCAGAAAAAATTATTTACAAGGCACTAGATGTTGTCGCTGAAAAGAAAAGCGAAAACCATTTAGTTATCCTTGAAGCAGCCCTGGACAACGTTCGCCCATCAGTCGAAGTTAAATCTCGTCGCGTTGGTGGTTCTACGTACCAGGTACCATGTGAAGTTCGTCCTGTGCGTCGTAACGCACTGGCGATGCGCTGGTTAGTTGAAGCTGCTCGTAAGCGTGGTGAAAAATCTATGGCTTTACGTCTAGCAGGTGAAATGCTGGATGCGTCTGAAAACAAAGGTACTGCTGTTAAGAAGCGTGAAGACGTGCATCGCATGGCTGAAGCTAACAAAGCCTTTGCTCATTACCGTTGGTAATATGATGGTGTGGGCTTAGGCCCACACCATGTTGTTGATATTGCCAAGACTTAGGTCTTGGTGGAGAGGGTATAATAGTGGCTCGTACAACCCCAATTGAGCGTTATCGTAATATCGGTATTTGTGCTCATGTTGACGCAGGTAAAACCACCACAACAGAACGTGTTCTGTTCTATACCGGTTTGTCTCATAAAATCGGTGAGGTGCATGACGGCGCCGCTACCACAGACTGGATGGTTCAAGAGCAAGAGCGTGGTATCACTATCACCTCGGCTGCGGTAACCACATTCTGGCGTGGTATGGATGCTCAATTCACTGAACACCGCATCAATATCATCGATACCCCTGGTCACGTTGACTTTACTATTGAAGTTGAACGGTCTCTGCGTGTCCTCGACGGCGCTGTTGTCGTTTTCTGTGGTTCATCTGGTGTTGAACCTCAGTCAGAAACAGTGTGGCGTCAAGCTGATAAATACCGCGTTCCACGCTTAGTATTTGTCAACAAAATGGACCGTGCAGGTGCTGACTTTGAACGTGTAGTGAAGCAAATTAGAACTCGTCTTGGAGCCACTTGTGTGCCTATTCAATTGAATATTGGCGCAGAAGAAAACTTCAAAGGTGTGATCGACTTAATTAAGATGAAAGCTATTAACTGGAATGAATCAGACCAGGGTATGACTTTCACTCATGAGGAGATCCCTGCAGAGTTAGCGGCTAAAGCGGCTGAAATGCATGAGTATCTAGTTGAAGTAGCCGCCGAATCTTCGGATGAACTGATGGATAAGTACCTTGAAGAAGGCACGCTATCAGAAGACGAAATTAAAAAGGCGCTACGTCAGCGTACTATAAATAATGAAATCGTTTTAGCGACTTGTGGTTCTGCATTTAAGAACAAAGGCGTTCAAGCGGTACTTGATGCGGTTATTGAATTCTTGCCAGCGCCCATTGATGTGCCTCCAATTAAGGGCATCGATGAGAACGACCAAGAAGTAGAACGCCCATCAGATGACAATGCGCCTTTTGCTGCATTGGCATTTAAGATTGCTACAGATCCATTCGTAGGAACTTTGACCTTTATTCGCGTGTACTCTGGCGTACTCGAATCAGGTTCGGGCGTTTACAACTCTGTCAAACAGAAGCGTGAACGCGTAGGTCGCATGGTGCAAATGCACGCAAACGATCGTACTGAGCTGAAAGAAGTCCGTGCTGGTGATATCGCTGCGGCGATTGGTTTAAAAGAAGTGACTACGGGTGATACGCTTTGTGATAACGATCATAGAGTGATCTTGGAACGTATGGAGTTCCCAGAACCAGTAATTACCATTGCCGTTGAGCCTAAGTCAAAAGCCGACCAGGATAAAATGGGTATCGCGTTGCAAAAGCTTGCAGCGGAAGATCCATCATTCCGAGTTGAAACTGACGAAGAATCATCACAAACTCTGATTTCGGGTATGGGTGAGTTACACTTAGACATCATCGTTGACCGTATGCGTCGCGAATTTGGTGTTGAATGTAACGTAGGTAAGCCACAAGTGGCGTACCGCGAGACTATCCGAGCGTCAGTAGAAGCTGAAGGTAAATTTGTACGCCAATCAGGTGGTCGTGGACAATTCGGTCACGTTTGGTTAAAACTAGAGCCTAATGAAGAAGGCGCTGGTTACGAATTTGTCAATGCAGTTGTGGGAGGTGTGATTCCTCGTGAATTCATTCCTGCGGTTGATAAAGGTATCCAAGAACAGATGAAGAATGGCGTTCTCGCTGGCTTCCCTGTGTTGGACGTGAAGGTCACTCTATTCGACGGTTCATATCATGATGTGGACTCGAATGAAATGGCGTTCAAAATTGCAGGTTCTATGGGCTTCAAAAAGGGTGCGCTTGAAGCAAACCCTGCGTTGCTCGAACCTTGCATGAAAGTTGAAGTAACTACCCCTGAAAATTATATGGGTGACGTCGTTGGTGATTTAAACCGTCGTCGTGGCTTGATTGAGGGGATGGATGATGGCTTTGGTGGCATCAAAATAGTCCATGCTGTAGTGCCTCTTTCTGAAATGTTTGGTTACGCAACTGATTTGCGCTCTGCTACTCAGGGTCGCGCTTCATACTCTATGGAGTTCTTGAAGTACTCTGATGCACCGCAAAACATTGCAAAAGCGATTATTGAATCTCGTAGCTAATATCCAGTTACGACATAAATGTTATTATGGTCCAGCACTGACTGGACTATTCTGAAAAGAAAGGAATATATCGTGGCAAAAGCTAAATTTGAACGTATTAAGCCTCA
>NZ_JAUOES010000044.1:0-17388 GCF_031932065.1 Shewanella scandinavica | reverse complement strand
CACTGCTGCCACTCAAGATGCGGCGTACAGCTACACCTTTGCGGCTGCGGATACCGATGTGGGCGACACCTTAACCTTAAGCGCGGTGACTAAACCAAGCTGGTTGAGCTTCAATGCGGCCACTGGATTGTTAAGTGGCACGCCAAGCAATGCCGATGTGGGCAGCCATGCGGTGACACTGAAAGTCACCGACACGGACGGCTTAACGGCAGAGCAAAGCTTCAGCATCACTGTGACCAACGTCAACGATGCACCTGTGGCGACAAGTTTAACTGTGACGTTAGAGGAAGATAGTTCTGTGGCTATCACCCTTGCGGCAGAGGATGTGGATAACGACCCGCTCACCTATGAAGTGGTGAGTCAGCCAGAATCCGGCACCTTAGAGCAACATGGCACTGTTTGGCTGTATACCCCTGAGAAGGATTTCAATGGAACAGACATGTTTAGCTTTATTGCTAAGGATGCCGAGCTGAGTTCAGAGCCTGCAACTGTAACTATTAATGTCACGCCAGTGAATGATGATCCGCAGGCGGTTGATGACGACTACACCTTAACAAGTACCGCCAACGATATGTATGCGCTTGCGGTGCTCGCGAACGATGTTGATGTCGATGGTGATACCTTAACGATAGATGGTGCGGCTGCGGATATCGGCAGTGTGCAAATCACCAGTGAGGGCTTGAGCTTTACTGCGCCTGAAGCCTATGTCGGGCCTGTGGCGCTTCGCTATACCATCAGTGATGGTAACAAGGGGCGTGCAAGTGCCAAAGTGAATGTATTGATTGAAGGCACTGAGTCGGACAATCAGCCAGTGATCACTTTGCCTGACGATGTCGATGTGAATGCGACGGGCCTATTTACTCGCGTTAAACTTGGTTTCGCGAAAGCGGTCGATCGTAATGGTCATCCATTGCCCGTTTCTCTGGTGAATAAGAGTCTGTTCTTCGCACCCGGCAGCTACTTAGCTTACTGGCAAGCTATAGATCGCGATGGTAATAAGGCGATTAAAGCACAAAAGGTGAAAGTGCATCCTTTGATTTCCTTGAGTAAAGATCAACTTGTCGGTGAGGGGAATGAGGTGGTGGTGAGCGTGCACCTTAATGGCGCCGCACCCGTATATCCACTTTCTGTGCCTTATACCGTTTCAGGCTCTGCAGGTAGCGGTGATCATGATTTGGTTGATGGGGTGGTCGAAGTGACATCGGGCCAACAAGCTGAGATCCGCTTTAGCACCTTTGAAGATGGTGAGGTCGAAGTGGATGAGGATGTGCTGATTAATCTAGATCCTAGCTTGAACTTGGGCAGTAAGCAGCAAACTCAGGTGTTGATCACCGAAGCGAATATTGCGCCTAAGGTAACGTTGGATGTGACTCAAGCGGGAGTGCACCAATTTATCGTGGCGCAAAATGGCGGTGATGTACGCATTAATGCTGATATCAGTGACGCCAATATGCAGGATAGCTTAACGTCAACATGGGCAAGCGGTTCGCTGAACTTACAATCCGATGATGCGGGCATGTTCTTCTCTCCAGTCTCTGTCCTGCCGGGCATTTACCCTGTGAGTGTGACTGTCACTGATAATGGTTTGCCTGCGCTGTCTACTACAGAGAAAGTCTACATTGTGGTGCGTTCAAGCTTACCTGTATTGACAGGCGCAGACACAGACGGTGATTTGATCCCAGATGTTCAAGAAGGCTTTACCGATTCAGATGATGACGGTATTCCTGATTACTTGGATGCGATTAACGACTGTAACATTATGCCCGAAGGTGAATTGCAGCCTGTGTACTTCTTGGCTGAAGGGCAGGCTGGCGTGTGCTTACGCTTAGGTAATATTGCACTGATGCAAGAGCAAAGTGGTATTCAACTATTACCTGATCTTGTCCCAGAAGACAGCATAGCAGCCAATGTCGGCGGTATTTTTGACTTCATTGCGACGGGATTGCCACAACAAGGGCAGAGTTACAGTCTGGTGATACCACAACGTTCGCCAGTTCCTGCCAATGCGGTATATCGTAAGTATCAAGCCCAAAATGGTTGGAAGGATTTTGTGATTGATACGCGCAATAGTGTCGCCAGTAGTGAAGGTGAGCGTGGTTTCTGTCCTCCACCGGGAGACAGTCGTTGGACTTCTGGATTAACTGAAGGCCATTGGTGTGTGCAGTTAACCATAGAAGATGGTGGACCAAACGATGACGATGGCGTCGCTAACCGTACTATCGTCGATCCAAGTGGCGTGTCCGTGATACTCAATGGCAACCATTTACCGGTGGCGAACCCAGATACGGCCTCTTTACCTTGGAATCAGAGCCTCGATGTTGATGTGCTCGCCAATGATACCGATGGTGATGGTGATGCCTTGACAGTTACACAAGTGACTAGCGAGTTTGGTACCGCCGTCATCTTGGCTAATCAGCAACTAAGTTACACGCCAGCAACCGATTTCATCGGTACTGATGTGCTGGTGTATAGCATTACCGATGGAAAAGGTGGTACTGCAAGTAGTGAGTTGACTGTGGTAGTGAGTGGCAATACCGCGCCAACGACAGTCAACGACAGCGCCGCAACCGACGATAGAACGAGCTTGCTACTCGATGTACTGAGTAACGACAGTGATCCAGACGGTAATGTTTTAACTTTAGTCAGCGCTACCGCGCAGCAAGGGGCTGTGTCAGTGGAGTCGAACAAGCTGCGTTATATCCCTAAAGCGGGATTCGATGGCGTCGATACCGTGACGTATCAGATTAGCGATGGGTTGGGCGGTGAGGCAACAGGGCAAGTGTTCATTACCGTTAAGGCCTATCAAGAAGTGGTGATTGATAACAAATCGGGTGGAGGTAGTATGGCCTTGTGGGCATTAGGCTTGATCGTTGCGACGGGTTTAATTCGCCGCCGTGAATTACATAAAGCGGTCTTGGGTGCTGTGTTGCTCGCCAGCACAGTGACTCAAGCGAATGCCGCTGATAACTGGTATGCCGAGGGCTTTGTCGGCCAAGCTCAGGTTGATAGCGGCAGACGAGAGTTACAGTCTGACGCTGCAGCTGGCGAAGTGACATCGGTTGATGACAAAGATACTGCGTTTGGCTTAAGTGTGGGTTATCAATGGACTCCCATGGTGGCAATCGAATTAGGCTATGCCGACTTTGGTAATGGAAGTGCGCGGATTGAGGGCGCAAGTCTGACTCCGGCGCAATATCATGAGCAGGTCAAAGCTGTGACCCCCGTACTGGCTGATGGCGTGATGTTGGGATTGCGTTTTACCTTACTGCAGCATGATGCTTGGTGGTTTGAAGTACCCATTGGATTATTTCGATGGCAAGCGGATATCAGTAGCACTATGGGCAATAGCCGTTTAACCACAGAGCTTGATGGTACTGATTGGTATGCGGGTTTGCGGTTTAGCTATCAAGTGAGTGACGCTTGGTCAGTTGGTTTGGGGTATCAGTATGTGGATATCGAGCCGAATGACTTCCTCAGTTACCAGCTCAATCTACGTTATCAATTTTAAGCGTTAGCATATCAAAAGGGGCATTCGCCCCTTTTTACTCTCTAATAAAAACATCATATTTGAGAATATTTTGAAGGTGTTCACTTAAGGCTGGGCTTGGTTTGTGATGCATGTCGCAAAGGATTTGTGGCTTACCCTTAGGAGCATGTAACAAATTCAGGTTGTAGATTAAAGACAGGATAGTAAGATTGTCACTTATCTTATTTAATTTATCGCTTTTTTATCTAGAGGCAGTTATGTCGCAGCGGCAGAATAAGCCGGAAATATTGCATACCGAAGTTGTCGCGAAAAGCCGATTATTTCAAATTGAGCAAGTGCATCTTAAGTTCTCAAATGGTGTCGAACGCCAATACGAGCGTATGAAAGGCGGCAGCCGTGGTGCTGTGATGATAGTGCCTATTCATCAAGGGCAAATGCTACTGGCGCGGGAATATGCAGCCGGAACAGATAATTACGAGCTCGGGTTTCCTAAAGGTCTTATCGACCCTGGTGAATCGCCAGTCGAAGCGGCTAACCGTGAATTGCAGGAAGAAATTGGCTTTGGGGCGAATAAGCTCACGCTATTGAAAGAACTTAGCCTAGCGCCGGGGTATTTCTCCAGTAAGATGCAAATTTTTCTTGCAGAAGATCTGTATGAGAGTCGCCTTGAAGGTGATGAGCCAGAGCCCATTGATGTGGTGCCTTGGGCGCTCGCCGATTGGGAGGCCTTGCTCGATGATGTCGATTTTTCAGAATCCCGTAGTGTGAGCGCGTTGTTTTTAGCGCAAAAGTATTTATACCCTAAATAATCTTTTTCCTTTTAAGCGTTCAAAGCTGGAACGCTTGCAAAACATTCGCGAACTTTGCGATTGGAGTTGTTATGAAGCCAGAAGAGTTGATCGACGAAGTTATTGCGATTGCGACCGATGCCGGGATAACTATCCGTGACATTTATCTCAAAGGTAATTTTGAGCGAGAAATGAAGTCTGACAATACCCCTGTCACTTCCGCAGATTTAGCGGCGAACAAGATCATTTGTGACCGATTAACTGCTTTAACGCCTGATATTCCTGTGTTATCTGAAGAGGCAGCCGACATTCCGCTGAGCGTGCGTGAATCTTGGAAGCGCTATTGGTTGGTCGATCCACTCGATGGCACGGGTGAGTTTATTGCCGGCAGTGGTGATTTTTCGGTGATTATTGCACTGGTGGAGCATAATCGTCCCGTGATGGGCGTGGTGTATGTGCCTATGACGCAAGTGTGTTATTACGCGATTGCAGGTTTAGGGGCATACAAACGCACGGATAAACAGGAAGTGCGGATCAGCAGTCGCCAAATCGAGCACCGTGAAAAGGTCTCCCTAAGATTAGCCGTAAGTCGCCGTCAGGACCCTCAATCTGTGTTGACCCTATTCAACCATCCCAAACACTGCGAGTTAGTCGTTATGGGCGGCGCAGCGTTAAAGAGTTGTCTTGTCGCCGAAGGTCGAGCCGATTGTTATGTACGAGTCGGACCAACGGGTGAGTGGGACACGGGAGCCGCGCAAATTATCGTCGAGGAAGCGGGTGGGCAGCTGATGGATACTGAGTTGCAACCGTTAACCTACAATGAGCGCGAGACGTTAGAAAACCCTAACTTTATCGTAGTGGGCGCACCCAACTTAGAGTGGGATAAGATTTTAATAGGTGAATGATTTTCGAATGCAGTCTATACGCCCGGTATTAAAGTCAGAGTTATTAGCGGTTTATCAGCTTGAGCAAGCCATTTTTGGTGAGCATAGTTATCCCGATTTTTTCTTCCGTCAGGGATTTGATTGCTGGCCAGAGCAATTTTTAGTGGCGGTGGATGAAGATAATCTTCTGCAAGGTTATTTGCTCTGTGCCCAGAGTGGCGATCCTACTTGTAGGTGGATTTTATCTGTTGCAGTAAGTGAAGATGCTCGTGGAAAGGGATTAGGCAAACGTTTGATGCAGCAGTGTTTAGCTGAGTTACCCGTCTCTGTTGAACGTGTGTGTCTAACGGTTGACCCGAGTAATCCTGCCCATGGCTTATATCAGCATTTAGGTTTCGTTGATTCGGCTTTTGAGGCCGATTATTTTGGCGCTGGTGCTGATAGAGTGGTGATGACTTATCGTAGGCCTTAAATTCCATGGTCACTTTTAATTAAAAACACCTTTGAATTAAGAATGATTTTTAAACCAAAATAATGGACGGCGTGCTGACTGAGTGCGCCGTTTTTTATGCTATTTTGTGTGGTGTAATCCCACATATATAGTTCAGTTTTACTGAGTGAATCGATTTCGAGCGTCTATCTTTATTTATCATTCTCAATGATATCCTTCACTATTTATCCGCGACTGTACGTAAAACAAACTTATTATGAACGTTGTTTTTTATTTTGACTGCTGTTAGTCTCTTGCTATCCAACAGGGAGTGAGACCTATGGCCAGACGAAAAGAACACAGCCATGATGAAATTCGCGCTATGGCAATACAAGCGGCAACTGAGTTATTGACCGAACAAGGTGTTGTAGGGCTGAGCTTACGCAAAGTGGCTAGCCAAATTGGCTATGTCCCTAGCACCTTGATCAATATTTTCGGCAGCTATAACTATTTGTTGCTGGCGGTTTCTGAGGCAACGCTTAGGACTTTACACGATCGATTAGCGGGTGTATGTGCTGCCGACAGTTTGCGTAAAATCATTGCAATGGCGTGGGAGTATAGTCAGTTTGCCAATGAGCAGCGGCAAGCTTTCAAGCTGGTTTTTGAGCTGCAATTACTCGATTCTGAGCCTTTGCCGGCATCACAAGGGCAATTGATTGCAGGGTTATTCATACTGATTGAACGTGAGTTAGCGCAGATCTTCCCTGAGGCGACTCCGGAGCAGCATCTCATTATGAGTCGTGTGTTGTGGGGTGGGATTCATGGGCTAACTGCTTTATCCCTCGATAATAAGCTCTTTGCTGAATCGTTATCACTGCGGGATTTACTCGAGAGCCATGTGCAGGCTTATCTACAAGGAATGGGTTACCAGAGGGAACTATCATGCTGCTAACAAAACGTTTTTTACCTTATTTTGCGACTCAGTGCTTAGGCGCATTGAATGACAACATTTATAAAAATGTGTTGCTGCTATTAGTGACTTTCAGTCAAGTCAAAGACTTGCCCATAAGCGTCGATATGTTTGTGAATTTGGCTGCTGGAGTGTTTATCCTGCCGTTTTTCCTGTTTTCGGCCCACGCGGGTGTGGTTGCCGATAATATGGATAAGGCCAAACTTATCCGTCGATTAAAACTACTCGAAGTCATTATTATGTCCTGCGCCGCTATCGCGATAGTGAGCGAGAACTATATGATGATGTTATTACTGTTATTTTTAACCGGTAGTCAGTCGGCTTATTTCGGTCCGGTCAAATATTCCTTGTTACCCCAAGCGTTGAAAGAGGACGAGTTAGTTACAGGCAATGCGTGGGTTGAAATGGGCACTTTTCTCTCTATTTTGGTCGGCACGTTAAGTGCGGGGATCTTAGTTTCTGAAGTCAACGGTACGCTTTGGGCTGCCATTACCGTTGCCGTATTGTCTTTAGCGGGATACTTGTCGAGTCGCGCCATTCCTGCTTTACCGCCGCAGGGCGTCATCGAGAGAATACGTTTCAGGCCGTTATCGGGCACTTGGCGCAGTATTAAAAAAGCGCGTCAAACACCTTCAATCTGGATGGCTATCCTCGCTATCAGTTGGTTTTGGTTTTTAGGTGCGACCTATCTGACCCAATTCCCTAACTTTGCCAAGCTGCACCTGCATTCTGGTGCGACTGTGGTGTCGTTATTGTTGGGCATGTTTTCCATCGGAATCGCTGTTGGCTCCTTCGTCTGTGAACGTTTTTCCTACGGCCATGTGGAACTCGGTTTGCTGCCATTCGGGGTATTGGGATTAACTATCTTTGGTGTCGATTTGCTTTGGGCGATTCCACCTGTGCCAGTGGATGCTGGTTTTGTCTATGGATTAAAAGCCTTTATTGCCGAGTCGCAACATTATCGGGTGATGCTAGATTTCTTTATGATCGGCGTTAGCGGCGGCTTGTTTATCGTCCCCTTATACGCCTTTATTCAGTCCCGTTCGGCCAAGGGCGAATGTGCTCAGGCGATTGCTGCCAATAACATTATGAACTCTCTGTTTATGGTGGCTTCGGCGCTGCTATCTATCTTGCTGCTTGGCGTTGCGGGTTGGACGATTCCGCAGTTATTCCTACTGCTTGCAGTGATGAACTTTGTCGTCGCTCTCTATGTTTATTCACAAGTGCCAGAATTTACTCAGCGATTTATCAGTTACTTATTGAGTCATGTTATGTATCGCGTGACTGTAACTGGCCGAGAGATAATTCCAAAGGAAGGGGCCGGCATCATAGTCTGCAACCATGTGAGCTATGTGGATGCCTTGATTATTATGGGGGCATCGACTCGGCCTATTCGTTTTGTAATGGATAAGTCCATCAGCGAAATTCCTTTGCTGAAATATTTGTTCCGCCACGCTGGAGTGATCCCTATCTGTTCCCCTAGACAGAGTGAAACCACTTATAACCAAGCGTTTGAGACTATCCACGAAGCGCTGATAAATGGCGAATTGGTGTGTATTTTCCCTGAGGGTCGACTCACTCCTGACGGTGAATTAGGTGAATTCCGTCCCGGTATCGATAAAATCCTCGCCAGAGATCCCGTCCCTGTGGTGCCTATGGCATTACACGGATTATGGGGTTCTTACTTTAGCCACAAGGGCGGGCATGCCTTAGCTAAAATGCCCAAGCGTTTTTGGTCAAGGGTGTCGGTGGATATTGCGGTTCCTATCGTGGACGTTTCCGCTAATCGTGAAAATTTGCGACATCAAGTTGCAAACCTACTTGTTGAACGAAATGAAGCCGTGTTGTAATTGGTATGCTTTAACAAATTTACAAAATAATAACTTATATACTCTGGAGTTTGGTCATGGGAAAAGGATGTTATGCCAGTGCACTAGTGTTATTGCTTGGTGGATGTGGAGGTTCGGGTGATTCAAGTGGTGGGGATTCTGGTGATTCGGGTACAACACCAGCTAGATTGGTTATGGATGTGCAGAGCGTTGCAAGCAAATGCAATGTAAAAGAAAAAATGGCAGGTGCCGATGTTATTATTCACCGACAAGACGGCCATATTCTCGGCACTTATAAGAGTGATGGGCAGGGACATGTCGATATACCCTGGACAAGCGAAGCATCACATTTAACAGTTGCAGCAAAAGAGTTTCGTAATGGTCAGTCAACTTGGAGCATCCGTACGGATTTAGCCGCTAAAGCTGGCGACTATGGCATTTATGCTTTCACAGATGAAAATTTAAATAGCCAATGTGACTGTAGTGATGTGAATTTTGATCTTAGTGAAATTGAAGCTGTATATAGTGACTACCAGCTATATGGTAATAACTCATTTTTGGACTCACATTCTAACAATTCTTCATTACGCCTGTGTAAGCAGGACGATAAGTTTGCACCAGTGAATATGGTGTTAGTTCCTAGCCAGAGTGGTGTTACGGCTTATGCTGCTAGCATAGAAATAAATACACTAGATTTATCGCAAGCAGTACCTATATCGAGTAGTGAATTTGAAGGTACTCATCATGAAGGGACTCCGTTAAATGTTGATGTGAATACCAATGATTATTCGCTAAGGAGTTACTCTGAAACTGAATTTGGTCGCCAAAACTGGGTAGAATGGCCGACGAAAGAAGTGCAATTATTTCCCGCGATTTTTGATCGCAATTTAGTTTACGCATCACAGTGGATTGCCCTTGGTGCGAATGAGGCTGGCTACATAAATTATTCGGCAATAACACGTAGGGCTGTTACTGATCCTTCTAAGAGTTTGAGCTTGAATTTACCGTTAAATGAAAACCAAATGCTGGATGAAACGACACGTTTAATCACTACTATTAATAATGGTGGTAGTGCAAATTATGACTACAGTTTCAACAATGCCCATATGCAAGCGATGCAAATCACCATAGGACAAGATGGCTATGCGAATTGGGCTATTTCGGCTTCATTAAAGGGGTCAATTCCGGATTTAGATTTGCCCATACACTTACAAACAGCATTTGATGGAATAACAATTCCTATGATGAGTTTGTATGTCTGGGGGTACGAAGGAATGACAGGGCTATATGATTTCCGTGCCGAGCTCAGTAAATCGAGCCGAAGCACGGGTAATATTCGCTCGGCTAAATTCGATAATTATAACTATGAAGCCATTACGATTTTTGCAAATTAATTTTTAGCGTACTCGCCGCACAGTTATTGTGCGGCTTTTCTATCACTCTTATAGTTATCCAACCATTCATGCATGGCCTGATGTGAGCCCTTAAAGAGGATCCGTTCGGATTTTTTTTGTAACTGGTATTCGTACATTGGGTCATAATATTTGTGCAGCAGCACTGCTATCCATGCTAAATGCAGAGAAGTGTCATTTTGATGGAGTTGCTGGGTTAATGCCTGTTGCATCATATCCTGTAGTTCTTGATGTTGTTTACCACCTAAGCGTTTACGAATGCTCACTAAACTCTGTAACAGGTACTGGCTAAAGGCGGCGAATCCCGCTTCAGCGCCTAAGCGATCACAGAATCCCCTATGCATTTTGTGCACATACTCATTGAGTAGCCGCTGCAGCCTGAAGTCGTCCGCCTCCTCTAATACCAGCACATCAGCGGTCTGCATCGCAGTATAAAATGTCTGCGGCAGCGCCGAGCGCCCAATCAGGAAGCTTTCATCTTCGAGCAGTAAACAGGCAACACCGCTCGTTTGGTGCTGTAGCAAGGCAATGGCAAGCTGATTTTCAAAGTTAATCTGCGTCGGCTGTGGGTCGATATTCTTCCCAAAGCTAGAGCCTCTATGATTGGCTATCCCTTCAAGATCAACCGCTTCTTTACGCTGCAATAAGAAATCGGTTTTACCGCAGCCCGTCATCCCGCTCAAACTCAATAACGGCTGCTGAGTCGGTGCCGCTTCAATCACGCCAATCAGATATTGGCGCATAGCCTTATAGCCACCCTGAATATAAGGGACTTCTACACCGGCTTCTTTGAGCCATTGTTGCGTGAGTTGCGAGCGTAAGCCGCCACGAAAACAATAAAGATAGGCGTTGGGGTTGGCTTTCACATAGCTTGCCCAAGCTTCGATTCTCTGTTGCTTGATGGGGCCATTAACCAGTGAATGACCCAATGCAATCGCGGCTTGCTGACCTGATTGCTTATAACAAGTGCCGACTTTTTCCCTTTCACTATCCAGCATTAAGGGTAAGTTGGTCGAGTTGGGAAACGCACCTCGAGTAAACTCTATGGGTGCTCGCACATCCATGATGGGATGTTGATTAAGGAAAATTTCCCGATATTGTTCTGCAGCGACGATCGCGTTTGGCATTAGCACAGCACCACATTCGCTTCAGTGGTGGGAGTTTCCAGTGATCCAATGCAAATTGGGGCGATGTGATGCGCATCGAGTAGGGCAATTAATTCCGCTTCGGCTTCGGCCGAGACGGCAACTAGCAGACCACCACTGGTTTGCGGATCGCACAGAATCGCTTTTTGATGCTCGCTGAGCTCGGGGAGATGCTCGCCATAACTGTCGTAATTTCGGTGAGTCCCGCCAGGAACGCAACCTAAGGCTAAGTAATCTAAGACGCGTGGTAGTAACGGCACCGCATCAAATTTGAGTTTTGCCGTGAGCTTGGCGCCTTGGCACATTTCGAGTAAGTGTCCCGCCAGTCCAAAACCTGTGACATCGGTCAGGGCATTTACACCGCTAATTTTTGCAATGGTCGCGCCTATAGTATTGAGTTGACACATGGCATTGACCGCAATGAGACTATCTTCATCGCGGAGTTTTTTCTGTTTTTGCGCTGTGGTTAAAATACCAATGCCGATAGGTTTAGTGAGATATAAACGATCGCCGGCTTTAGCAGTATCATTCTGTTTTAAATCACTTAAGGCAATTTGCCCGGTAACCGCGAGACCAAAAATAGGTTCGGGTGCGTCTATGCTATGACCACCGGCTAGCATGATCCCTGCTTCCATGCAGGCTTGTCTGCCGCCATCGACCACTTGCTGTGCGATTTCTGCGGGTAGTTTATTGATTGGCCAACCTAAAATTGCAATCGCCATAATAGGCGTGCCGCCCATGGCATAAATATCGCTGATCGCATTGGTCGCTGCGATACGACCGAAGGTGAATGGATCGTCAACAATTGGCATAAAAAAATCGGTAGTGCTAATGATGCCTATGTCATCATTGAGTTTGTACACTGCAGCATCGTCGCGGCTCTGATTGCCAACCAGCAGATTTGGATCGGTAAATACAGGTAATTGCGAGGCTAAGATAGTGCTGAGCACTTTAGGGGATATTTTGCAGCCACAACCTGCGCCATGACTATATTCTGTTAGCTTGATTGATTCTGGGAGTGTAACTGGGGAATCTGACATGATCTCAACAGCCTATTTAAGTGATTAAGGCATCATCATAATCAGATACGGCCACCATGCAAGGTGGCCGTATGACTTTCGGGCAGAATTGTGGCTTAGCTATAAGTTGCGGTCAGGCTGCGCCAATGTTTTTGCTGGACTAAGAAACGCGCCTTTAGCTCTTCAACTTGTTGCAATAGTTGCTGATCGACAAGTTGTTTACGCTTGGCCTCAAGCAAGGTTTTCTGTGCTTGATAGTAATCCATTAAGTGCAGCTTTAATAACTCATACTCTGCTTGGATTTTTTCAATAATTTCATCAGCATTAGGCAGGTTATTAACCTTCCGCTTGGTACGTAATAACTGCATTTGTAAGCGTGCGCTCTCGATACGTTCCTGTGGACTCGTACGCAAATCCTTAGCTAAACCTAACCAAGATAATGACTTAATCAACCATTTGGTTGGATCGTAGTGCCACCATTTAATGCCATTACGATAGTCATTTTCGAAAATATGATGGAAATTATGATAACCCTCACCGTAGGTCAACATGGCCAAGAAGCCATTATCGCGGGCGGTATTCTTATCGGTATAAGGCTGACTGCCCCACACGTGGGCTAAAGAGTTGATAAAGAAAGTGCAGTGATGCACCACCACTAAACGCAGTAAACCCGCCATCAATAACATAGACAGCACGTCACCATTGAGCCAACCAAGCAGTGCAGGCAGCCCAATGTTCATCAGCAACACGAGTGCGAGGTAATGTTTGTGTTGCCACATGACAATACGGTCATTTTGCAGATCACGCACATTTTGATAATCGTGATAGCGTTGCGACTGATACTCACGCAGCATCCAACCGATATGGCTGTACCAGAATCCCATTTTGGCTGAGTACGGGTCCTTGTCGTTATCATCTACGTGCTTGTGGTGGACTCTGTGATCAGATGCCCAGTGCAATGCACTGTTTTGTAATGCTAAAGCACCACCAAGGGCATATATAAAACGCACCGCTGGATGGGCTTTATAGGCCTTGTGTGACCAGAGTCTGTGATAACCTGCGGTGATTGACAGGCCACTGGCAAAGGCTAAAACAATAAAAGCGATCCATTCACTGGCACCATAGCCGTGAACAATACCGCGCCATGGAACTAAAATTACCGCACTGAGGAAAGTGATGGCAAACAGACTGACATTAAGCCAGATGATAGGGGGTTTTTTCATTATAGGTTTCCAAAATTCGCTTTTGAGCGTACATCTGTAAGCTAATTTAGCCTAGCTATATTGTTTGGTCAAGGACGATGGGGCTGTGTTTAATGCCTAAAAGCGGTATTATCGCGTCATTACATTCAGTTAGCGGATTTAAGAATGGGTATTCGAGCACAGCAAAAAGAGAAAACTCGTCGAGCTTTAGTCGATGCGGCCTTTAATCAGCTAAGTGCTGAGCGCAGTTTCTCAAGTCTGAGTTTGCGAGAGGTTGCTCGGGAAGCCAATATCGCGCCGACATCTTTTTATCGCCATTTTAAAGATATGAACGAACTCGGTCTCACTATGGTGGACGAGGGCGGATTAACACTCAGGCAGATGATGCGAAAAGGCCGTCAGCGAGCTGAAGTGGGTGGCAGTGTGATCCGTATTTCTGTTGATACTTTTATGGAAGTGCTTGATTCTAATCCAAACGTATTCCGCATCTTATTGCATGAACGTTCAGGAACCTCCGCAGCGTTCCGTGCGGCGGTTGCCCGCGAAATTGAACATTTTATTTCTGAATTGGCTCACTATACCGAAGCGAAAGCGGGCCGAACCCCGTTATTGGCCCGTGCACAGGCAGAAGCCTTAGTGACTTTGGTGTTTAACGCCGGCGCTTCCGCATTAGATATGAAACGCGCCGATCGTAAAATTCTTGCCGATCAATTAGTCATGCAATTGCGTATGGTCGCCAAAGGCGCCGAGGCTTTGCAGCATAAGGTTGAACACCGCTAATCAGAGTGACATGCATAGCCGCTAAAAATAATGGAGCCTGAGGCTCCATTATTTTTAGCGAATTTATGTTTGAGTTCTAGCAACGTTTAACTGCTATGCAGCCGAGCTCAAAGCACTTGAAGTGACTAACGACGCTCTAGTAGGACACCTGTTTCCATGTGATCGGTATAAGGGAACTGATCAAACAAGGCGAAGCGAGTGACTTTATGGGTTTCGTTTAGTTGCTGCAGATTGTCTTTTAAGGTTTCAGGGTTGCAGGAAATATATAAGATCCGCTCGTAACCTTGTACTAATGCCAGCGTATCAGGATCAATCCCTGCACGTGGTGGGTCGACAAAAATGGTGTTGCACACATAGCTGTCGAGATCGATACCTTCTAAACGTCTAAAGCTGCGTTTCTTCGCCATGGCATCGCTAAAGTCTTCAGCCGACATGCGGATAATCTGCAGGTTCTCAATACCATTCACTTCGATATTATATTGCGCCGCATCGACTGAGGGCTTAGCGAGTTCGGTGGCCAATACGCGATTAAAGTTTTGCGCTAGTGCGATAGAGAAGTTGCCATTACCACAGTAGAGCTCGAGTAAATCACCCTGACTGTCCTGAGTCGCATCGATAGCCCACTCCAACATTTTTACAGAAACTTTAGCATTGGGTTGAGTAAAGCTGTTCTCGATTTGCTTATATAAGAAGGTTTTACCATTCACTTGTAATGACTCGACTACAAAGTCTTTATCTAAATCGATTTTTTGCTTACGGGCACGGCCGATGATGTTGACGTTAAACTGGCTGCTTAACTTGGCTTTTAGTGCAGCCGCATCGGCGCGCCATTGGTCATCAAGCTGTCTGTGATAAAGCAAGGACACTAAGATCTCGCCGCTTAAGGTCGACAAAAAATCCACTTGGAACAGTTTATGTCTTAGACTAGGATTCGGTTTTAGCTCGGCGATTAAGGCCGACATCATTTGATTGATGAGCACGCTGGCTGGCAAGTATTGATCGCATTGCACTTTCTCATTCAATACTTTATCGAACATGTAATAGTATAAGTCGTCACCGTCATGCCACATGCGGAATTCAGCACGCATACGGTAGTTGGCAGGCTCTGAGGCAAAAACTTCAACACTCGGTGTTTCAAATTGGGCAAAGGCTTGTTCTAGCTTGATACGCTTGTGTTCTAACTGCGTATCATAAGTCTGAGGGTCCATTGCTGCTAAGTTCATTGTTTGATTCACCGTTGCTGTAAATTGGGGCGCAAATATTATACTAGGTGACACGAATGTCCAGCATCTTGCTTTTGCTGTTTATGCAAAGCTGTGGGAAAATCTGCGCGCTTGAGTGTGATTCTATGGATATTCAATGAGTATTTGGTTGGATTCATTCAATCATCAAACATCGAATCACTTAATGTTGTAATGCGTTCAATCTGTATAGCCATTTTGTTATAACCGAAACGGGAGACCCGCTTGTCGCGACCTATATTAGTGTTTGATTCTGGGATTGGTGGCCTATCCGTATTGGCTGAAATCCGCAAGAGTTTGCCCCATAGCGACTATTGTTATCTTTTCGACAATGCGAGGTTGCCCTATGGCGAGTTAGAAGAGCAGGTATTAATTGCTGGCTGTATCGCATTAGTATGTGATCTTGTGGCTCTTACCAATGCAATGATAGTCGTCGTCGCCTGCAACACCGCGAGCACTGTCGTGCTACCGGCATTACGTGCAAACCTCAGTATTCCTGTTGTGGGCGTTGTACCCGCTATCAAACCCGCTGCACAGATGTCTAAGAGTAAACGTATTGGACTCTTGGCTACCCCTGGCACAGTTAAGCGTCATTATACCCATGAGCTCATCAGCCAATTTGCCGATGATTGCCATGTCGAACTTTTTGGTTGTTCTGAACTTGTCATGATGGCGGAGCAGAAAATAGCGACAGGTGAAATGGACATGCACAGACTGGCAGATTTACTCGCGCCAGTTGTTGCCGCGCAATTGGACGTGCTCGTACTGGGTTGTACTCACTTCCCGATGATCCAAGCTGAATTACAACAAGTGCTCGGTGCGGGCGTAACGCTAATGGATTCTGGCGCTGCGATAGCTAAGCGAGTCGTGACTCTTTTAACGCAACAAAATCTTATTGTGGAACAGCGCAGAGTAACAAATGAGAGAGAAGCAGTAGGGCAGTCAGTAATGCAGGCGTTCTACACTAAAGCGGAAATTAGTGAAGGCTTAACAACAACATTAATTGATTGTGGCTTTTCAACTATCGAACGAATCACCACAACCAACTAAATTTACAACGTCGAACAAAACAGTTTAAACGGTAATGCTACTCGTCAGTACCAGTACGGTCGGCAGCTTCCGAATCTTGTGTTTTGGCTTCTCTTACTTTTAAGGTTCTTTCTTGGAAGCTATAGTCATTCAGTTTAACCATGGCTTTCTGAGCGCCAGACTCTGACATCTCCACAAAACCAAAACCTTTACGACGACCAGTCTTACGATCTCTGACTAAACGCACAGAGTTTACTGGGCCAAACTCACCAAACAATACTTTTACTTCACCTTCATGGACACGATAAGGCAGGTTACCTACATATAAGGTCATAGTAGGACCAACATATTGTTCTTCTGTAGCATGAGATGATGAAGTCTCTGGAACAAGTTTAAAGATAAGGCTAGTCACAATAACGCCTGCAACGAAGGCAATATAAGCCGGCAGCGTAGGTGCAAACTGAAATAGCACAAAGGCGCCAACAATGGCGACAATCAAAACAATAAGAAATGACTTTTGCATAAGAATGCTCTCTGATGAATGGAAAATTGATAAATAACTGTTAACAGCAAGTATATGGTAATGAATTATTTACTTTTACACTAGACCATTGCTGAAATATTGAGCGTGAATTATCAATTATTAGCTAAAAAAGCTGACTTATCTCCGATAAATAAGGTCTACAAGCTAAAAAATGGTCATAACGTTTAAAATATCGACGTACGATTCAATGATCGCTAAAAAGCCCTTGCGGACTTTCTCAATCTCCCTATAATGCGCATCCACTGACACGGCAGACAGCGTAACGCAAGTTAAGCAAAGAAAGCCAAGCAGTTCATCGGTTAGCGAGCTAAACGATGAGTGTTGAGAAAGTTGAAAAAACTACTTGACGCACTAACGGGAATGCGTAGAATACGCAGCCCTGACCCGCTGAAAACTCAGTGTGTGGTCAACGCTCTTTAACAATTTATCAAGCAAATCTGTGTGGGCACTCACAGGTGTTGAGTTAATCGAAACTGCTTAACCTTCGGGTTGGCAGTCAAAAATTTAAATCAACCAATTCTTTCACGAGAGTGATGAGTGTTCATAGCAATATGTACAAAGACTTACTACTTATTTTCGAATAAATAGGAGTCGAACAGAATTCGTTGAGCCGCTGAAGTCGTAAGAC
>NZ_JAUOES010000043.1:0-21577 GCF_031932065.1 Shewanella scandinavica | reverse complement strand
TTGACTTAGGCATAAGGGGATGCTGAAAAGGTTTCGACCAATCGAGTCTACCATGTTTTCTAAGCCAAACGAGTACGGTTGAACGGCCTTGAATACCAAAACGAGCTTGGGCTTGTTTGTGCGTCATTTCGCCTTTTTCAACACGCTCTACAACGCCTAATTTAAAGGCTAAGGTGTAATCTCGTTGTGTGCGCTTACGGCTTGAGTTAATTGATGTTGTCATAAAGAAGTCCTCTTTATGTCAACATATTTCAGGACGGGACAATGGTAATAAAAAAGCCTGAACATTGCGATTCAGGCTTTGGTATTTCATATATAAGCTAGCACTTATTGTTGAAACTTAGGTTATGAATCCAGCTTATCATCGGCCACTTTATAGTGAGGATCATCGAGTTGATTCACTTCGACGAGATCACCCGCTTTATGCAGTAGGGCTTTACAGTCAGCGCTCAAGTGGATCAAGTGTAACTTCTTACCAGCATTGCCATAACGCTCAGCGAGCGTGTCTATTGCTTCTAATGCGGAGTGATCGGCAACTCGAGAGTTCTTAAAGTCGATAACCACATCTTGAGGATCTTTTGCTGGGTCAAATAATTCGAGGAAGTTTGCGATTGAGCCGAAAAACAATGGACCATTGAGTTTGTAGACTTTCCAGCCTTGATTGTTCTGCTCTTCAGTCACATTGATATGCTTGGCATGTTCCCAGGCAAAGACTAAGGCTGAAACGATGACACCGACAAATACCGCAAATGCTAGATCGGTAAATACGGTTACCGTTGTCACTAGCACGATAACGAAGGCATCGTGTTTCGGGACCTTGCCCATAAACTTAAAGCTTGCCCATTCAAAGGTGCCGAGCACAACGATAAACATCACTCCAACCAGCGCCGCAAGTGGAATAATCTCAATAAATGAAGCGCCAAATAAGATAAAGGCAAGCAGGGCGACTGCAGCTGTAATTCCTGATAATCGGCCGCGTCCACCCGAGTTAATGTTAATCATAGATTGACCTATCATGGCACAACCACCCATAGCGCCGAAGAAACCGCTGGTGATGTTTCCAAGGCCTTGGCCGACGCATTCTTTGTTGCTGCGGCCACGGGTATTGGTCATCTCATCTATCACAGTCAGCGTTAGCAGAGATTCGATAAGACCGACTGCCGCCAAGATGCAGGAATAGGGCAGGATGATATATAAGGTTTCAAGATTAAAAGGCACAGAGGGAATCGCAAAGCTAGGTAATGAACCTGCTATGGTCGCATTGTCGTTACCACTCATGGTTTTGAGGAAATCGAGTACGTTACGAGTATCCAGATCGAGTCCTACGACAAGTGCCGTCACAGTGAGGATTGCGGCTAATGATGAAGGGACTGCTGTGGTGATCTTAGGCAGAAAATAAATAATGGCCATCGTCAGAGCCACTAAACCTAACATCAACATTAATGGTTCTTGGGGCAGCCAGACTAGATTTCCGCTGGCATCCTTAACTTTAAACTGACCTAACTGGGCGAGGAAAATTACAATCGCTAGACCATTCACAAAGCCAATCATGACGGGATAGGGCACTATGCGAATGAATTTACCGAGTTTACACACGCCAGCAGAGATCTGGATAAGTCCCGCTAAGACCACGGCAGCAAATAAATATTGGACACCGTGCTCAACGACCAAAGACACCATGACAACGGCCATAGCGCCCGTCGCACCCGAAATCATTCCAGGACGGCCACCAATCAGTGCCGTTATTAGCCCCATAATAAAGGCGGCATAAAGTCCAACCATAGGCTCTACATGGGCGACAAAGGCAAATGCGACCGCTTCAGGAATAAGCGCAAGTGCAACTGTTAGCCCTGAAAGCACATCGGCTTTATGGCTAGACGTTTTGTGGCGAATGAGATCAAACATTGAACCTCTGTTATTAAGTTGTTGTGTGGATAAAAATAAGGCGCGAATACTAACAAAAAAATGGATTGAGCTAAACCTTAAATATAGTGTGAGTTTTACGATAGAAATAAAAAAGCCACGCAATCGCATGGCTTTTCTGACTAACTAAAGTGGTTATGGACGAGCCATATCCGACTCAGCACCGTTAGTGAGTTTAATTTTGGCGGTAGGCTCTTCGGTTGCAGTATTCTCATACTCGCGTCCTTTAGGCACTGCCACTTGCTCTCTCACTTCAACTACAGGCTTGGTCATATCCGAAGACACCATAGAACCAAAACGGCTTGCGGCTTTCGGCTTGTTGACTACAAGGGCGTCAGTGATTTGCGGATTCACTGTCGTTGGGGCCACTTGCACTGTTGCTTGAGGCTTAGCGATAGCAGCAGGTTTTGCCATTGGAGCAGAGGCTGCAGCTTTAATCGCTTCTTTAACTTCAACACTTGGTGCAACGCTTGGCTCTACAGCAGTTTCAGTCTTAGCCACTTCAACTTTAGCCGCAGCTGGTGTAACCGCTGGGCTTTCAACTACAGGGGCGTTACCCACTTCGGTTTCTACTGCAACGCTGGCTACTGGAGCTTCAACGACTGGTGCAACGTCAATTTTCACTTCAACCGTTTTTGGCGCATCCGCTTCAGTGGCTTTAGTCTCAACTTGCTGAGTTTCGACTGATGCAACGTCACTTGCTGGCGTTTCAACTTTCGCCTCAGCTTTAACGACTGCAGGAGCTTCAACAACAGGTGCTTCGCTAGCTTGTGCTGTTTCTACTTCAACGGACTTAGCAGTTACTTGAGTTTCAGTCACTGCATCTGTTTTAGTCGCAACAACTGGCGCTTCTACACGGACACTGGCGACTTCGCTTGGATACTCTTGGTCAGCACCCAATTCATCGTTAGGGATGAATTGCGCTGGCGTTGATGTACCTTGGTCATCTTCGTCGCGACGACGGCGTTGACCCGCTGCACGAAGGTGACGCGGGCTTCGACGGCTACGACGTTGACCATCTCTTTGCTCGCGTTTTGCTTGATCATCAGCAGTTTCGCTTTCAGTATCAATTGCGTCGTTATCTTGCGATATCGCATCCATAGGTGCTGTAACATCAGCTGTAACCACTTCAGTTTGTTCAGCTGTTATCACTGGCTCAACTGCTGGGGCTTCAGTTTCTGTAGAAATTATCGCTTTTTCTTCTACTGCAATATTTTCTGGCGCTTCTTGAACAGGTGCCGTTTCTTTACGAGGCTGACGACGTGTTCTTGGTGCTTTTGTTTCAGTTGGTGCTTGGACAACTTCAGTTTTAGTGTCAACACTGATAGTGCTCGCCGCCGCGGCGTTAACGGCAGCAATCTCAGCTAATACTTCAGCGGCATCTTCTGGTGCAATTGGAATAGCATTATCTGGCGTGTTATGGCCATTATCGATACGCACCTTACGGCGCATGTTACGACGTTGACGACGTTCACGGGCGACTTCTTGCTTAGGTGCATCGGCTTCTACGTCAGCAACCACGTCTTTTGGTGCTTGTACACGTGGCTTAGGTTCGGATCGCGCTGGACGTTTAGTTTCTTCTTTCTCACGAACAGGACGTTCTTGAGCGCTTGTATTTACCGCTGCATCGGCCGGTTTTTTCGAATTACGGCTGCGTGGCTCACGAGTGCCTTCTTTTGCTTTGTCGGCATCTTGGGCATTACGTGGGCGGCGAGTATCGTTGCGACGGTTACGGCGGTTAGCGTTAGCTGCACTGGTATCGGTTGTTTTAGTTTCAACAACTTTTACGGGTTCTGCTTTTTCGCTTGGTGCAAACATAGCACTGATTGCACTCACAAGCTTGCTGAAGAAACCTGGTTGTGGCGCTTCAACTTTCACCGTTGGTGATGGGGCTTGTTCCACTTTCTGTGGCGCGGCAAACCCTTTTAATGCCGGAATAGGCGCTGCGGTACGTTCCAGTTTACGTGGCTCATACAATTTAGCTTCAGGCTGTTCGATACGCTTATAGCTCGATTCGCTGATTTCATCATCACTACGGTGACGGATCACGCGATAATCTGGCGTCATCATGTGCGCATCAGGTATCACATATACTTCGACATCGTGACGTTGCTCTGTGATGCGAATGGCTTTGCGTTTCTCGTTTAACAAGAATGCCGCCACATCGACAGGTACAATGGCTTCGATTTGCGAGGTGTTTTCTTTGATGGCTTCTTCTTCCATCAAACGTAAAATCGACAGTGCTAAAGACTCAGTACTGCGAATTGTGCCTTGGCCATGACAGCGAGGGCAGATGTGTGCCGCTGATTCTTCGAGTGATGGGCGTAGACGTTGACGCGACATTTCCATCAAACCGAAACGAGAAATACGGCCTAATTGCACACGGGCACGGTCGTGGTGAACTGCATCACGTAAGCGGTTTTCAACTTCACGCTGATGGCGCACAGGCGTCATATCGATAAAGTCGATCACCACTAATCCACCTAAGTCACGTAGACGTAATTGACGGGCAATTTCATCGGCGGCTTCAAGGTTAGTGTTCAGCGCAGTCTCTTCAATATCGCCGCCTTTAGTGGCACGGGCAGAGTTGATATCGATTGAGGTTAAGGCTTCCGTTGGGTCGATAACAATCGACCCACCAGATGGCAGACGCACTTCGCGTTGGAAAGCGGATTCGATTTGCGATTCAATTTGGAAGTGAGTAAATAATGGCACTTCGGCTTCGTAAAGTTTTACGCGCTCGACGAAATCTGGGCGAACTAAGGCGATATGTTGCTTAGCTTCTTCGTAAATACGTGGGTGGTCGATGAGGATCTCGCCTACATCACGACGTAAATAGTCACGAATAGCGCGCACAATCACGTTGCTTTCTTGATGAATTAAGAAAGGAGCGCCTTTAACTTGTGAAGCTTCGGTGATAGCAGCCCAGTGGTGTTGCAGAACTTTTAAGTCCCACTTTAATTCGGCTGATTCTTTGCCTACACCGGCAGTACGAACGATAAGCCCCATGCCCGCTGGCACTTCTAAATCGGCCATTGCTTCTTTTAACTCAGTACGCTCATCACCTTCGATGCGACGAGAAATCCCGCCTGCACGTGGGTTGTTTGGCATTAATACTAAGTAAGAGCCTGCAAGGCTGATGAAGGTCGTTAAGGCTGCGCCTTTATTGCCGCGTTCTTCTTTGTCAATTTGGACAATAACTTCCTGTCCTTCACTGACCACTTCTTTGATATTTGGGCGACCTTGAAATGAATACCCTTTCGGGAAATATTCTCTGGCGATTTCTTTTAGCGGTAAAAAGCCGTGACGATCGGCACCGTAGTCAACGAAAGCGGCTTCTAAAGACGGTTCTACGCGGGTAATTTTACCTTTGTAAATGTTTGATTTTTTTTGCTCATGACCTGGACTTTCAATATCTAGATCATAAAGTTGTTGCCCATCAACAAGGGCAACACGCAACTCTTCTGATTGAGTTGCATTGATTAACATACGTTTCATGATGACGTCATTCTTCTTTAAATAGAGGTCATCAAACATCGCGCTTCGCTGCATTACGGGCCTAGCAGTAGGTCAACTGAGCCTCACGGCTGGTGGCTAGGCAAGAGGTGCGCATTGCTGTTAGACGCAGTCGCTGCGTGTCGCATCCTATTTATGGCTTATTTTTTAATGATTACAAAAACAAGGAATTCGTTGTAAAACATCAACCAACCCCATAAATTCTTTAGTTTCTTTCCGGTAATGCCCAAGTCGAATCGGTTTGTCTGACGACAAGTTAAAATATCCTTCGAAATCGGGGAGGAAAATCTAGGGTAAACCTTATTAAAGTAAGGCGACTTTCTCGATTTAATCGTAAAAAACGCATTTGTGGTATTTTTACTTATTATACGATTTGCAAATCAATGACTTGCTATCAGGAAAGTGTTTTTTTATCCGTTAAATTTTCCGCTTGGGATCAGGGCGTTGTGAACACTTTATTCACGGCTTATCCCTAATCGCTGGTGAAATATAGCAATAATCAAAAAATTCAGCAATGGAAAGGCACAATTCTTCTCAGTTGTTGTACAATGGCGACCGTTATAATTAGATGGCGCATCATGAATATAGAATCCACCCCACAACAGGTTCAGTTGATCACGATTGATGAAGATCACTTCGAACAGCGTATCGATAACTACTTAATGACCAAGCTGAAGGGCGTGCCGAAAAGCATGATCTATCGGATTGTCCGCAAGGGCGAAGTTCGAGTAAATAAGAAACGCATCAAACCCGAGTATAAGTTGCAGATTGGTGACATAGTACGTATTCCCCCTGTCCGAGTGGCAGAGCCAGATAATCGTACCGCGCCATCGGCGAACTTAAGCAAAGTTTCGCAACTCGAAGACCGTATTCTGCACGAAGACAATCATTTGATCGTGTTGAATAAACCTGCAGGCATTGCTGTGCATGGCGGTAGTGGTGTCGATTACGGTGTGATTGAAGCCCTGCGTTCGCTGCGCCCTCAACAGAAGTTTTTAGAGTTAGTACATCGTCTCGATAAAGATACTTCGGGTGTGTTGTTGGTGGCGAAAAAACGTAGTGCGCTTAAACATCTGCATGATCAGCTTCGATATAAAAAGATGCAGAAAGACTATTTGGCTTTAGTGAAAGGTGAATGGTCAGCACAAGATAAAGCCGTTAAACAGCCTTTATTAAAAATCACCCTTAAATCCGGTGAACGCATTGTACGTGTTAATGCGGAAGGGAAACCTTCAGAAACGCGCTTTAAAATTATGCAGCGTTACCAAGGTTGTACGCTTGTGAAGGCAAGCCCTGTCACTGGGCGGACTCACCAAATTCGGGTGCATTGCCAATTTGCGGGTCATCCTATCGCCTGTGATGATAAATACAGCGAGCAAGGGTTTGATGACAGCATGCGTTCATTAGGCTTAACTCGACTCTTTTTACATGCGGCTGAGTTGATGTTTATTCATCCAGAAAATGATGAAGTGATGCGGGTCTCTGCGCCTTTAGATGAAAATTTGTCGCAATTACTCGATAAGTTAAAGCGTGCGTAATTAACAGGGATAGGTTTCAAGGATGAAGATAAAGCAATACGATTTAGTGATTTTCGATTGGGATGGCACTCTGATGGATTCCATCGGTAAAATTATCACTTGTATTGAAAATATGGCTAGGGCATTGCAGTTACCTATCCCAAGCGAAAGCGATATTCGCGATATTATCGGTCTTTCTATGACAGAAGCGCTGCGAGTCCTGTTTCCTCAGGGACTCAATCTCAGCGCTTCTTCTGTATATTCTCAGCCTCAACATCCTAAAAATGCATTTGGTCAAGGCAAAGATGATCAATATCAGCAGATGCGCGCCGAGTTTAAAGCGCAATATTTGCATTTAGACGCCACGCCAACACCGCTCTTTGCACAAGCGCCCCTTTTAATTGACGAGTTACATACTCAAGGTTATCAATTAGCCGTTGCAACCGGTAAGGCTCGTGCGGGACTTGATCGCGTTTTTGAGCAAACGGGCTTAGGTCGATACTTTGTTGCGTCACGCTGCGCCGATGAAGTGCACAGTAAACCCCATCCTGAAATGATCTCAAGCTTACTGAAAGAATTGAATATTGCACCGAGCAGAGCTTTAATGGTGGGTGATTCTCTGCTGGATTTAACCATGGCGGCCAATGCAGGTATTGATAGCGTTGGTGTGACCTATGGCGCTCACAGTGCCGAAACGCTGCTGCGGGCGAAACCTATTGCCTTGATTGATTCACCTGCGCAATTGCTGCAATACCTCTAGCATTGCTATTTAGTGCTGAAGCGGCAATACATGCCGCTAGGCATGAGTACTTCCTAGTTACCTTTATTTACGTCCTATCTTCTCGTCAATAAAACGAATCTGCTGCTCGGCATTTATTGGTGCGCTTACTCGATTTAATAAACAGAGTTCGCTGAGCAAAGCTTCAGCAAACGAATAAGCAAATGTTTATGCCCATTAAGTGAGAACGTCTACCCCTTGGGCCAACAGCATTTCTGTCAGTAAAATCAGTGGTAAGCCAACCAAGGTATTAGGATCGCGACCTTCAAGCTCAGTAAATAACGCGATACCTAAGCCTTCGCTCTTAAAACTGCCCGCGCAATAATAGGGCTGTTCTTTTTCTACGTAGGCGACAATTTGCGCATGGCTAAGATGCCTGAAATGCACCGTAAAGGGTTCAACCTCGGCGGCCATGGCGCCCGTTTCGGCGTTGTAAAGTGCAAGACCCGTATAAAAGGTGATGGTTTTACCAGAGGCTTGGGTGAGCTGCGCGACGGCATTGTCAAAATGATGTGGCTTACCAATAATCTTGCCATCAATGACGGCAACTTGATCGGAGCCAATAATCAGCCCCTCGGGGAATTGTTCTGCACCTGCGACGGCTTTTGCTTGGGCTAATCGAAGCACTAAGGCATGGGCCGATTCATCGATATACGCTGTTTCGTCAATATCAGGATTACAGCATTCGAAGGGAAGACCGAGTTTCTGCAGTAAAGATTGTCGGTATACAGAGGTCGAAGCTAATATCAATCGGGTTGGCATAATGGGGTATCCGCAAAAGAGTGACTCATATTGTGACCAATCTGCGCGAGAGAGTGCAAGAATTTTGTCTTTTACGGTTTCTTTTCAGCGAATGCGGCTATTTTAGTCGGCTTATGCTTGTATGCGACCTCGTGCTTGGGTAATATTTCGCTTCCGTCAATTTCAATGTTGGGGCTGGAGAAAGGCTTAAGTCGCAAACTGGGACTTAAGTTAGTAATTTTTCTTTGACTCTAGCGTTTTCAAACTATAATATGCGCGCCTTATGCAAACAGTAAAGATACCGGTTTCAATTGATCCTATCCGCGCCGCCTCGAGCTGCTCCTCTTATCAGGGGATAGTGCCTGGGCAGCAATTGAAAAGATTAAATGAGTTATGTGCCGGCGACTGTTCCGATGTGGCAGTGTCGCTTGAATGTGGCGTAGATTTACAGGGGATAGTCTACCTGAAAGGGAAGGCTGTGACGGAGCTCACTCTGATATGTCAACGTTGCATGACACTATTTACCACTGAGGTTACGGTCGAGTTTTGTTTTGGTCCATGTCGGACTAAGGCAGAAATCGATGAGCTCCCGGATGCGTATGACCCAATTGAGTGCAATGAAATTGGCGAAGTGCGTCTACATCAATTGATCGAAGATGAATTGATAGTCGCTATGCCGATAATCCCAATGCATCAAGAAATTGATTGCAGTGCAGGATCTAAAGACATGGTTGTAGGCGAGATCGAACCCGCTCATGAGGAGCGTCCAAATCCGTTTGCAGTGTTAGAAAAACTGAAGAGCAAGTAATCTAGGAGACAGGCCAATGGCTGTACAACAGAACAAAAAATCACGTTCAAAGCGCGGAATGCGCCGTTCACATGACGCACTGAGCACTGCTCAGCTGTCTGTAGACGCTACCAGCGGTGAAATCCATATGCGTCACAATGTGACTGCAGATGGCTTCTATCGCGGTAAAAAGGTAATCAACAAGTAATTTGTTGGTTTCCTAATGACGAATCTGACGCTTGCGTTAGATGCAATGGGTGGTGATCATGGCCCCCACGTCACGGTGCCTGCAGCCTTGCGGGCACTAAAATTACATTCTTTTCTTAAAATCATTTTAGTCGGTGACAAGACTGAAATTGATGTCTATCTACGTCAAACCGAAGCAAATCTACTTTCACGCATAGAAATCATTCATACCGATGAAGTCGTTAGTATGTCCGATCGACCTGTGCATGCTTTGCGTACACGTAAAAACAGTTCCATGCGATTGGCGATTGAGTTAGTGCGTGACGACCGCGCGCAAGCGTGTGTGAGTGCCGGTAACACGGGTGCGCTGATGGCAATGGCGAAAGTGTTGCTAAAGACCTTGCCTGGCGTTGACCGTCCCGCCTTAGTCAGTTGTTTACCTGCGGTGACTCAAAAACCGGTTTATTTGTTGGATTTGGGCGCGAATATTTCCTGTGACTCGGAAACCTTATTTCAATTTGCTGTGATGGGCTCAGTCCTGTGCGAAGCGGTAGATAAGAAATCTCGGCCAAAAGTCGCTTTGCTCAATGTGGGCATTGAAGAGATTAAAGGTAACGATCAAGTTCAGCAAGCGGCGCAGTTACTGCAACACACAGAACAAATCAATTACACGGGTTTTATCGAAGGGGATGAAATCTACTCCGGTAATGTGGATGTCATTGTTTGTGATGGGTTTGTGGGTAACATCACGCTTAAAACCTCTGAAGGCATTGCCAAATTATTGGTACATCAGTTAAAACGGGGACTAACCCAAGGTTTATTTGTTCGTTTTCTGGCTAAACTTATCGCCCCACGTATTCAGGCGGTCCTTAGTCAGATGAACCCCGACCACTATAACGGTGCAAGTCTGATAGGATTGCGCGGAATAGTTGTAAAAAGCCATGGAAACGCGGATGAAACTGCCTATTTACAAGCAATTAGTTTGGCAGTAACGGAAGCTCAACGTCGACTCCCTGAAATGATAAAAGATCGTTTGGAGTCGATTCTTTTAGATATAAATAACTGATCCCTCCTTATGCATACAAAAATTCTCGGAACTGGTAGTTATCTGCCAGTGCAGGTGCGTAGCAATCAAGATTTGGAAAAAATGGTGGAAACCACTGACCAATGGATTGTTGAACGTACAGGTATATCAGAACGTCGCATTGCGGCCTTCGATGAAACCGTTTCAACTATGGGCTACCAAGCGGCACTCAAAGCGCTGGAAATGGCTGGCATAGAAGCATCAGATTTAGACATGATCGTTTGCGGCACCACCAGTGCACCAAATGCTTTTCCGGCTGCGGCCTGTGAAATCCAAGCCATGCTTGGCGTGCATACCATTCCAGCATTCGACATCGCAGCGGCTTGTTCAGGCTTTGTTTATGCTTTATCTGTTGCCGACCAATTTGTTAAAACGGGCGCGGCTAAAAAAGTCTTAGTGATTGGTGCCGATGTGCTGTCTCGCCTATGTGAGCCAGAAGATCGTTCAACGATTATTTTATTTGGTGATGGTGCGGGCGCCGTTGTGATTGGTGCATCTGAAACGCCAGGGATCATTTCTACCCACATTTATGCCGATGGTCGCCAAGGCGACTTATTGAAATGCGCTTTCCCACCACGCCAAGGCGAAACCTCTGAAGCGGTCGGCTTTATGACCATGAAAGGTAACGATGTCTTTAAAGTAGCTGTGACTCAATTGTCCCATGTTGTGACTGAGACGCTGCGCATCAACAATATCGATAAGTCAGAAATTGATTGGTTAGTGCCACATCAAGCTAACTTCCGTATTATCAATGCTACCGCCAAAAAGCTCGATATGAGTCTTGATAAAGTCGTATTGACCTTAGCTAAACACGGTAATACCTCAGCTGCATCTGTGCCCATCGCATTAGATGAAGCCGTGCGTGATGGCCGGATTCAGCGTGGACAACTACTGCTGCTTGAGGCCTTTGGTGCTGGTTTTGCGTGGGGTAGTGCGCTTATCCGCTTCTAAGTTCTACATGTGTTTTCCACATGATTTTTCAATAAATTAAGTTAGCCATAGGTAATTTGAATATGGAAAATGTTGCTTTTGTATTTCCAGGCCAAGGTTCACAAGCCCTAGGCATGTTAGCCGAGCTTGCCGAATCACACGCCGTTGTCGGGCAAACCTTTGCCGAGGCGAGTGACGTCTTAGGTTATGACTTGTGGGCATTGGTTCAGCAAGGTCCTGTTGAAAGCTTAAATGAAACCGATAAAACCCAGCCAGCCCTATTAGCGGCGAGTGTGGCGATTTGGCGTGCCTATGTGGCTTCAGGCAAAGCTATGCCAGCCATGTTGGCAGGCCACAGCTTAGGCGAGTATTCTGCTTTAGTGTGCGCCGGAGTCATGGATTTTAAAGACGCGATTAAGTTGGTGGAGTTACGCGGTCAACTGATGCAGCAAGCGGTTCCTGCTGGCACAGGCGCCATGTATGCCATTATCGGTTTAGATAACGAGGGTATTGCGAATGCTTGTGCCGAAGCGGCTCAAGGCGACGTGGTGAGCCCAGTTAACTTCAACAGCCCTGGTCAAGTGGTTATCGCGGGTCAAAAAGACGCGGTTGAGCGTGCAGCAGCGGCTTGTAAAGCTGCGGGTGCTAAAATGGCGGTAGCGTTACCTGTCAGCGTGCCATCACACTGCGCATTAATGAAACCTGCGGCGGATAAATTGGCCGTGGCATTAAATGATGTACAGTTTAATGCCCCAACGATTACTGTGATTAACAACGTTGATGTGGCATCACCCACCTCTGCTGATGACATTAAAGATGCATTAGTACGTCAGTTATATTGTCCTGTCCGCTGGAGCGAAACTGTTGAGCTAATGGCCCAAAAAGGCATTACCCAACTGGTGGAATGTGGTCCTGGTAAAGTATTGACAGGATTAGCAAAACGAATTAATAAATCACTATCAGCCCAAGCGGTTAATGATGTAGCTTCATTAGCAGCATTAACTGAGTAAGGAGTTTATATGAGTTTCAACCTGAATTTAACAGGCAAAGTGGCTTTGGTGACTGGTGCGAGCCGCGGTATTGGCCGTGCGATCGCTGAGACACTGGTCGAAGCCGGTGCCGTTGTTATTGGAACCGCAACCAGTGAGAAGGGCGCTGCGGCGATCCAAGAATATCTGGGTGACAAAGGTTTTGGTTTAGTGCTTAATGTCACAGATAGTGAATCTGTTACACATTTATTCGCCTCGATCAAAGAAAAAGCCGGTGATGTTGATATTCTAGTCAACAACGCGGGTATAACCCGTGATAATCTGCTGATGCGGATGAAAGATGATGAATGGCAGGATATTATCGACACTAACCTGACATCGTTATTTAGACTATCAAAACCTGTGATGCGTACCATGATGAAAAAGCGCTTTGGCCGAATCATCAATATCGGTTCAGTGGTAGGCACCATGGGCAATGCAGGTCAAGTTAACTACTCGGCAGCAAAGGCGGGTTTGATTGGATTTACAAAATCTCTTGCAAGAGAGGTTGCATCTCGTCAAATTACAGTTAATGCTATCGCTCCTGGATTTATCCAGACCGATATGACAGATGAGCTGACCGAAGAGCAGCAAAAAGCTATCATGTCACAGGTTCCGATGGAACGATTAGGGCAAGCGCAAGAAATTGCGAACGCAGTGCTCTTCTTGGCCTCGGACTCAGCCGCTTACATCACAGGCGAAACTTTGCATGTGAATGGCGGCATGTACATGGTTTAAGGGCGAATGGCAGGGATTTCTGTCGCAACTGAGTAGTGATCTGTATCAATTGATAGTGAAATTTCGTGGTTAGACCACGAAAACTAAGCTTGCATTGTCAGCCAAATCTAATAAACTACTCGCAATCTTACGCAAGTGCGTAATTTGAATAGGAAAGAAAACTAATGAGCAACATCGAAGAACGTGTAAAGAAAATCATTGTAGAGCAACTGGGCGTTAAAGAAGAAGACGTTAAGCCAGCGGCATCTTTCGTTGACGATCTGGGTGCAGATTCTCTGGACACTGTTGAGTTGGTTATGGCTCTGGAAGAAGAGTTTGATACCGAGATCCCTGATGAAGAAGCTGAAAAGATCACTACTGTTCAAGCAGCGATCGACTACGTTTCTAAGAATCAGTAATTCTGAATTCTTGAAGACAGGCGGCATTTTTGCCGCCTGTTTTTGTTTTACCCCCGTCAAATTCTGCCTCTGTGCCATTCAATCGTCTCTGGATCGTGTTTTAATTGTTATCCACGAGCTGCTCGCCGCAGATTGGCGAATTTTTCTAAATAAAGTTATTTAAGAAATTGTCTAATGATAGAAAGCCTTGTTTTATCTATCAGAACTAAAAAATTTAGCATTTAAAGGTGACTGCCGTGTCTAAACGTCGTGTAGTGGTAACCGGTTTGGGGTTAGTAACTCCAGTGGGCAATACTGTCGATACTACTTGGAAGGCTTTGCTTTCGGGTAAGAGTGGTATTGCACCGATAACCAAATTTGATGCCAGTGAATTTACCACTCGTTTCAGTGGTTCAGTAAAAGATTTCGATATTGAGCAATACTTAACGAAAAAAGATGCCCGTAAGATGGACCTCTTTATTCAATACGGTATGGCGGCTGGCATTCAAGCTATCCAAGACTCAGGTCTGGATATGAGCAAAGAAAACCCAGGTCGTGTCGGTACTGCTATTGGTGCAGGTATGGGCGGTATGTGGTTAATTGAACAAAACCACAGCGCATTGATGAATGGTGGCCCGCGTAAGGTTTCTCCTTTCTTTGTACCTAGCACTATCATCAATATGATTTCGGGCCACTTGTCGATCATGTTTGGCATGAAAGGACCCAATTTCGCCGTGACGACCGCTTGTACTACGGGCGTGCACAATATCGGTTTTGCGGCGCGTACCATTGCCTATGGCGATGCAGACGTGATGGTTGCGGGCGGTGCTGAGGATGTCACTTCTCCTTTAGGCGTGGCAGGTTTTGGTGCTGCGAAAGCATTATCGACACGCAATGACGATCCGACTGCGGCAAGTCGTCCATGGGATAAAGACCGTGATGGTTTTGTGATCGGTGACGGTGCGGGTGTGATGGTGATGGAAGAGTACGAACACGCTAAAGCGCGCGGTGCGACCATTTACGGCGAGTTAGTCGGTTTTGGTATGAGCGGTGATGCTTTCCACATGACATCGCCTCCAAGCGACGGTGCTGGCGCTGCTGCGGCTATGGTCAATGCCATTAATGACGCTAAGTTATCACTGGAGCAAATTGGCTATATCAACGCCCACGGTACGTCAACGCCTGCGGGTGATAAAGCGGAAGCGGCAGCGGTTAAGTCTGTATTTGGCGATCACGCCTATAAAGTACTGGTTAGCTCGACTAAATCGATGACGGGTCACCTCTTAGGTGCTGCAGGTGCAGTTGAAGCGATTTTCACCTTACTAGCACTGCGCGACCAAGCTGTTCCGCCAACCATCAATTTGGATAATCCAGATGAAGGTTGTGATTTAGACTTTGTTGCTCATACTGCCCGTGACGTGAAGATGGATTACGCTCTGTGTAATTCCTTCGGTTTTGGTGGGACTAACGGTTCATTACTGTTTAAGAAAGTGTAAAACTTGCATTGATAGTGCAAAAAAACAGTGAAGAAATGCGCCTGAGGGCGCATTTCTTATGGATAAAATCCATTGAGATTGTGAATTGAGTAGCATTATTTTACGCCTTTATTGTGATAAGAATCACTTTCTAACTACCTGATATCCATGACGTTAACCTTTGTTCATCAAGCTTGTTTAATTCTATTGGCCACAGATAATGACAGATATATTTAATCTTGATGGAGTGTGTCATGTTAAACCCTGCGGTGATCCCGCTTGTCCCCCTCATCGGCGCATTAACGGCCAATCTGACCGAATTGATCCGCGGTGAATTTAAAGTTTGGCATCCTAACATGGACATAGGGATCAAGACTTTTACCTTAGCAATAGCCGCTTACGTGGTCGTCTGGTTTGCCTTATTGGTGACGGCGATTAATGTTGGTGGCGACAGCAATATGTCCTCGGGTCTCGAAGTGCTAGGTTTCTTCATGCTTGGCTTAGGTGTGTACACTTTTGCAAAGGTCACTCGCTTTGTCAGCAGCGCGCTACAGCTATGGCTTTACCGTTTAGCCTTGCCGAGTTTACTGCTTTGCTGCGTGCTTATTAGTCACTTTGGTTAAATCGAATTCTTTGGCGAGGCCAATCGTAATTATCTTTACGCTATTGGGGATTTCTATCGTAAACTCAGCTTATTGCACGAAGACATTGAGCCACAGTGGCTGAATAAGTTGAGGTTATATGGCTGGTATCGATAGACAAAGCACCCTGAGATTTTTGTCAGAGCCTGCGGATGTAAATTTTGGTGGTAAGGTCCACGGTGGCGCTGTGATGAAGTGGATCGATCTCGCGGCCTATGCCTGTGCAGCGGGTTGGAGCGGTAAATATTGTATTACTGCCTATGCGGGCGGGATTCGTTTTGTGCAACCCATTTTAGTGGGCAACATAGTCGAAGTCAGCGCTAAGGTGATTTATACGGGGAAAACTTCTATGCATATCGGTATCGATGTGCGGGCCGGCGATCCTAAAGTCTCTGAACGTCATCTCACTACCCACTGTATTGTGATCATGGTGGCTGTTGATGAACATGGCCAGCCTACGCCAGTGCCTGAGTGGATACCGCAAACTGAACATGATATTCATTTGCGCGATTCTGCGCTGCGCTTGATGGAAATGCGTAAAAAGATTGGCGCTGAAATGGAAGCCCATGTGGTGAAATAGCCCCATAAATTAAATCAACAAAGGCGCTTAAGGCGCCTTTGTTGTCTCTGCCGAAAAGTGCGTTTGCCTGTCGGTCCGATTTCAACCTGACGCTATGCGGGATGAATGCTAAACTGCCGCCATTATTTTTCACTGCCTATTTCCCTAAATAAACATCCGTAATTGAACCCATAGATTGAAACACTTACTGGCACTTTATTAGTATTTGTTGTTGAGGGTTTAGCGGTAACATATTGGGCAGACGAAATACAACTCGATTCAGCAATTTCTACTTGATTCACCTTGTTTACCTATTTGAGGATCACTTCATGGCAAAAGTCGCATTTATTGGTTTAGGCGTAATGGGATATCCCATGGCGAGGCATTTATTGAACAAAGGCCATGAGGTCACTGTTTATAATCGCACTTTTGCCAAGGCACAAACTTGGGTCGACACCTATGGCGGACGCTGCTGCCCAACGCCAAAGGAAGCGGCAGAGGGTCAAGATATTGTGTTTACTTGCGTGGGCAATGATAACGATCTGCGTGAAGTGGTATTAGGCAGTGATGGCGTTATTCATGGGATGAAAAAGGGCGCAGTGCTGGTTGACCATACTACGGCTTCGGCCGATGTCGCTCGTGAGCTTCATCAAGTGTTAGCGGAAAAGGGCATTGATTTCCTCGATGCGCCTGTGTCGGGCGGTCAAGCGGGCGCCGAAAATGGCGCCTTGACTGTGATGGTTGGCGGCGATGAAGCTGTGTTTGCCCGTGTTAAACCTGTGATTGAAGCCTTTGCCCGCTGCGCCGAGCGTTTAGGTGAGGTTGGTGCAGGTCAGTTAACTAAGATGGTGAACCAAATCTGTATCGCGGGCGTGGTGCAAGGTTTAGCTGAAGCATTACAGTTTGCGCGCAAGGCAGGACTCGATGGCGAGAAAGTCATTGAAGTGATTAGCAAAGGCGCGGCGCAAAGCTGGCAAATGGAAAATCGCTACAAGACGATGTGGGGCCAAAGCTATGATTTTGGTTTTGCCGTCGATTGGATGCGTAAAGATTTAGGCATCGCCTTAGAAGAAGCTCGCCGCAATGGTTCACACTTGCCATTAACCGCGTTAGTCGATCAATTCTATTCAGAAGTACAGGGCATGGGCGGTAACCGTTGGGATACGTCTAGCCTGTTAGCGCGCCTCGAGAAATCGGCGAAATAAGCTTATAAAACTTAGATTTTGCACTGATAAAAATGCCCAGTCCCGATTGCGTTGGCAAATCGGACAGGGCATTTTTGTGTGTATCGTTTGTGGCTAGGATTTAGAACTAGAAATTAAGCTCTAGATTTTAAGCTCTAGATTTTAAGAACTAGGATATTAAATCGTTAGTCTTTCCAGCGAATATGCGTCACTAAACTGTGGCTTTCACCTGGGGCAAGCACGACTTTATCTTCTAACACATTGGCCGCTTCTAGGCAGACCATGGTCAGATAATCTTCTGGATTAAAGCGGCCAAGGCGTTGTGACTTTTCAATCCATGGATTCCATAATACCGCTGACTGGCTGTTTTCACGGCTGACTTCAATTATCCCCTGCGGCGTATGCAATAATTGCACAGGGCCGAGATCGGTATAGACACGATCTGTCTCGCGATCAAAGCGCACTTCATCCGTGGTTTGTGGATAAGGCCCCTCAGCAAATTCGATGTATTTTGAGCCACTAAAACCGCTCGCTTTGAGTTGGTGGATATCCTCAATCGGGAAATAAGTGTGCAGCGCTTGGGTAAGCGTCACGGTTTCATCGCCTAAGTTGGTATTCACAAGACTGATGCTCAGGGTGTCGCCTAGGGTGAATAACACGCTGACCTGAGTGTTATGCGGCCAATAAATTTTATCTTGCTCACTGATTTTTAAGCTAAAACGTAAATCCACTAACTGATTACGCATTTCTACCGATTCCAGCGCCCAAATGCGGGTACGGGCAAAACCGTGTTGGGGGAAGTTCGCTTCACTACTCATGCCAAACCAAGGCCAGCATACAGGCACACCGCCACGGATCCCATTACCGGGTTGATAATCGTCCGCCGATGAAACCCACAGTAAAGGTGGTTTTCCTACGGGTTGAAAATAGTCTATTTGCGCGCCCTGCAAAAAAATTCTTGCCTGACATAACGCCGTATTCACTTCGACATAATCGAGCCCGTTGGCGTGCTTTTTAGTAGTGACAGAACCCATAGTAGCAATATCCTTAACTCTGCTGGCATATCAGAAAAACAGGCAGTTAGCTTACAAAGTTTTCCGCGATAACATAAGGCTTTGTTGCGATCAATTTACGGTTTCGCTGTTCGTTTGTGTAAACAAAAGTCTTTGCTGGCCGTTGGGGGTGCTTTCTTTTTCGGCAAATTTAGCTAAAGTGGTCAGAGCACCAAAGTGGTCAGATCACTTAGTTGAGTTGCAGTCTAACAAGAAAAGGGAAGCGATTATGCCAGTCTATCAAGCGCCGCTGCGCGACTATCAATTTATCCTCAATGAAATGTTACATATTTATCAGCAAGATGCCCTCAAGGGGTTCGATGAAATCGATCCAGATCTTGTTGATGCGATCCTGCAAGGTATGGCCGACTTTAGTACTGAAGTCATGCTGCCGCTCAATAGTGTCGGCGATCTGCAAGGCTGTAAGTTGGTAGATGGCAAGGTGATTACCCCCGAAGGATTTGATAATGCCTATCGGCAGTTTGTTGATAATGGCTGGCCAACACTGACCTGCGATCCTGAATATGGCGGCCAAGGCCTGCCAGAAGTCGTGGGGATTTTTGCAACTGAGATACAAACGGCAACTAACATGGCCTTTGCCATGTATCCCGGTTTGACCCATGGCGCCTATGCCGCCATTCATGCCCACGGCAGTGATGCGCTTAAGCAAAAATATTTGAGTAAACTGGTCAGCGGGGAATGGACTGGGACCATGAATTTGACCGAGTCCCACGCCGGTACGGACTTAGCCTTATTACGCACCAAAGCCGTGCCAGTATCCGAAGGTGTTTTTGCTATCACTGGCGAGAAGATTTTTATCTCCTCAGGCGATCACCAACTCACCGACAACATAGTGCATCTCGTTTTAGCCCGCTTGCCGGATGCACCTGAAGGCGTGAAGGGTATATCCCTGTTTGCGGTACCTAAAGTATTAGTAAATAGCGATGGTAGCCTAGGCGCGCCGAACACTTTATATGCCAGTGGCCTTGAACATAAGATGGGCATTCACGGTAACTCCACCTGCGTGATGGTGTTTGAAGCTGCGCTAGGCGAGCTTGTTGGCGAGCCGCACCAAGGACTGCGCGCCATGTTTACTATGATGAACCAAGCGCGTTTAGGCGTGGGCGTGCAAGGGCTGGGTGTCTCTGAGATTGCCTATCAAAATGCGCTAGCCTATGCCAAAGACAGATTACAGAGCCGCGCCTTAAGCGGTGCCAAAGCACCCGAAAAAGCCGCCGATCCGATTTTGGTTCACGGCGATGTGCGCCGCATGTTGCTCTCGCAAAAAGCCTTTAATGAAGGCGCAAGAGCCTTAGTTGGACAACAAGCTTTGTGGCTCGATGAAGCTGAGCGCCATACAGATCCTGCCAAAGCGAAAGCGGCATCCCAGTTAGCGGCCCTGTTTACGCCCGTTGTGAAAGGTTTTATCACCAACCGTGGTTTTAATGCCTGTGTCGATGCGCAACAAGTATTTGGTGGACATGGTTATATCCATGAGTGGGGCATGGAGCAATTTGTGCGTGATAGCCGTATTGCGCTGATTTATGAAGGTACTAACGGCATTCAGGCGCTGGATTTAGTGGGGCGTAAGTTACTTAGCGACCGCGGCGCGGCGATGCAGCAATGGTCGGCTTTAGTGACTGAGTTCATTAAGTCGCATAGCACGAATGCGGCGATGCAACCCTATGTGAGTGGTTTAATGGATTGTGCAGGTGATTTGCAAAAGGCCAGTGGTTATTTAGCGACCCATGCTGCGACTAATCCTGACATTATTGGCGCAGCTTCAATGGCTTATTTGGAGTTATTTGGGGTGACGGCACTGGCGTGGATGTGGGCCAGAAGTGCCGCGGTGGCATTAGCGGCGCTGGAGCAGGGCACTGAAGAAACCGCGTTTTACCAAGCTAAATTGAAAACTGCTGATTTCTACATGGCTTACTGGGCGGTGCAAGGTCGCAGTCTGCGTAAACAAATCGAGCAGGCGAGTGAAATGCTCACACAATTGGATGAAGCAATCTTTTAAGCATTCACCTTATAGGCTGAGTCAAATCAGCTTAAGAACAGCTCAAGAGCCGCCAAAAACCAGCGCACTGTCGCTGGTTTTTATTTTTGTATAGTTTAAATCTTTAACTTGTTTTCATTCTTAGGTTCCACGCCAGTATTGAGCTCGATACTGTGAGTCTCTTGCTTGTCCCACATTAAAACTTCTATCTAAGGTCCGTGCGACTGACGCTCTTTTCGTTTTAGTCATAACCAAACACAACAAGGATTATGTGAGCTGACGCTAGGGATTTACCTAACAGATTTCACATTTATGTAAATTCAAATGATAATCGCTGTTATTCGTAAATCATTCTTTATAATGACGGCCAATTCGTTTGAATACATTTGTAAACCCTTTGGTTTATGCCATTTTTATGCGCTCGCGCTGGGGACATTCTGTGAAGACTCGTTTCGCCTACTCATTAATTGCACTTGCACTCGCTCAACATCAGTCGGCATTCGCCGCTGAAACTGTACTCGATAAAGAGGCTCCACAGCAGACCTTGTCTACAAGCTCACCCGTTGCAAGTCCTGCATCGACTGAGCCTGCAGCCTATGAGCAAGTTAAATTGGCTGCACCTGAGCGAATTGCCGTTCATGGCCGCGCGATGCAAATGTACGTCGATAAAGAAACAACGGTTGGCACTAAGACGGCGATTAATGTGATGGAATTGCCGCAGTCGGTGCAAGTGCTGACCGAGCAGTTAATCGTTGACCAAGCAGCGCGCAATATTACCGATTTATACCGCTCAATCGCTGGCGTGAGTGAGTTCAGTTATTCTGGCGTGACCTTTCGCGGTTTCCGTGACGATGCCAACGTCTTTTATGATGGGGTAAGGGGCGATCCCTATTCGGGATTTTCTGTGCCGCAACTGTTTAATGTGCAGCGGGTTGAAGTGTTAAAAGGCCCGGCATCGGCACTCTATGGCGGCGGTGAACCCGGCGGCATGATCAACTATGTCACTAAAAAACCAACTTTTGTTGAGAGTAAAGAACTGACATTGAGCACTGGCAGCGAGGA
>NZ_JAUOES010000042.1:0-22996 GCF_031932065.1 Shewanella scandinavica | reverse complement strand
AGAAGCTGCAGTCGGGCATAGATAAATTTTTCATTGAATGGAAGGCTAATAAGCTAGGCGTTCATGAATTTGGGAATGGGCGTGGGTTTCAATGAGTTTCGCAATTTGATTTTGCTCTAATTGCTGAAGCGCTGAAATTTCGTCATAAATCTTGTCTTGAACATCCAGCGGCATGCGAACATGCTCCATAAACATTCTAATTCCTAGCATGTCACCACTTTTGAAAAGTTGGCTGAATTCGGTGGCTTCTATCTCTATTAATGCATTCATAATACTTCACCCTAAGGTTGGATTTGACACAGATACAACAGTCTTGCTGTTACTTAAGAGATACGCCTAAGTTTGATCTAGGTCAATTAAACTGCATATTAATCTTTATTAATAAAGGATTTTGTTGTTTATAAATAATAGGTTATAGATTTAACAAAACAGTACTATTAAAAAATAGGGCTGTTTAAAACTGGGGATGTCGAGGTGAGCTTGGGTGAATAGTGAGTAATGTGATGTGGCAAGCTAAAGCGACATCACATTAAGTCTAGCGGATAAAAAAATAGCGACGAGCGATAAACGCTGGCCGCTATTTTTGTGATTAGGTATTTAAAAAACGCCTAGAAAGGGTGAAGCCTTATTTAGGGATAGCCAGAATCTGACAACCATTAATCCCTGCATTTTGCAGCGTATGACGCTTACGTTCTGCATCACGCTTACGTTCATAAGGACCTAAAGCGACTTTGTACCACACGCCAGTCGTACCTTCGACTTGTCTTACTTGCGCTTCTAAACCTTGGAAAGCGATGACAGCTTTCATCTCATTCGCCTGTGATTCTTGGCGGAAAGAAGCACATTGCAATTGATATTGCATTGGCGCTCGTGTTGCAACCACATCGGGAATATCGACCTCAACATGCTTGTTTTCAAGCTCATTGAGATAGGTCCATTCTTCCTTTGGTTGAGGCGGCAGAGCGTTAGGGTCCTTCTTCGGCGGCGCAACAGGCTCTGCTGCTTCCTCTTTCTCCACAGGAATAACGACGGCTTTACGCTCGGGTTCTTTCACTTTAGGAGTGAGCACCACATTTTCTTGCGGCTTCACTCGAGTTTCAGTTTTCTTGGCCGGAGTTGGCTGCGGCTTTTCTTCTTGTGGCGCATTATCTTTAATGCTCCATAGAAAATAGACGAAACAACCCACAGCGAGTATGACAAAGCCTATCAGCGTCAGCGGCAGCTTCTTACGCGGCGCTGATTTAGATTGTGAAGGCTTTGCTCGGGTTGGACGAGTCGCGCGGACTGGGCGCGGTTTAGCGCCCGACTGCGGCCTTCTATTGGCATAATCGCGATTACTCATGGCTTACATCCGCTCTAAGGTTTCGATACCGAGTAGATTTAGGCCTTTTTGTAACGTACGAGCCGTCAATTGTGCGAGTAATAAACGGCTATTCTTTTGCGCGTCGTTATCGGCGGCAAGTACGGGGCAGGCTTCGTAGAAGCTTGAGAAAGCACCCGCTAATTCATACAGGTAAGCGCACAATACGTGCGGTTGACCTTTATCGACTACGCGACTGAGGATCTCACCGAACTGTGCTAATTTGTTACCGAGATCTTTCTCTTTTTCATGCTCAAGCACGATTTTCGCTTGGCTCAAATCCAGATCAGTTACACGCTTGAAGATGCCCGCAACACGGGTGTAAGCGTACAGCAGGTAAGGCGCGGTATTGCCTTCGAAGCTGAGCATTTGTTCAAAGCTGAAAATGTAATCGCTGGTACGGTTTTTCGACAAATCAGCATATTTAACGGCACTGATCCCAACGACACGGGCGATTTCAGCCAGCGTGTTCTCATCCATATCTGGATTTTTGCTGCGAACGAGTTCTAGTGCGCGCACGTTTGCTTCTTCTAACAGGTCGACTAACTTAACGACGCCGCCGCTACGGGTTTTGAATGGACGGCCATCTTCGCCGTTCATAGTGCCAAAACCTAAGTGTTCCAATGACATATCTTCACGGACAAACTTAGCCAGCTTGGCTAGGCTAAAGACTTGTTGGAAATGCAGTGCCTGACGTAGGTCAACAAAATACAGTACGCGATCGGCTTTTAACACGTTCGAGCGGTAGCGCATTGCCGCAAGATCTGAGGTGGCATACAAGTAGCCGCCATCAGCTTTTTGGATGATCACTGGCAGTGGCTCACCTTCTTTATTGCGGAAGGCTTCTTGGAACACAACTTTGGCGCCGTTGCTTTCGGTTAATAAACCTTGGGCATCTAAATCTTTAACTACTTGTTCTAGATCGGCGTTATAGGCACTTTCACCGTGCACGTCGGCGCGGGTCAGGCTCACACCTAAACGGGCGTAGACTTCATGGCAGTGGCTTAACGAAATGTCGTTAAATTCGCGCCACAATTTGTTGCAATATTCGTCGCCAGATTGTAACTCAACCACTAATTGACGAGCGCGGGTGGCGAATTCTGCTGATTCGTCGAAGCGCAGTTTGGCTGCGCGGTAAAAGTTTTCTAAATCAGACAGTTCAACTTGAGCTTCTTCGCCATTTTTGGCGCGTAGCTCTTCCATATAGGCCAGCAACATACCAAATTGTGTGCCCCAGTCGCCCACATGGTTTTGACGGATAACCTTATGGCCCAAAAACTCCAGCGCACGCACCACACTGTCGCCAATGATGGTTGAACGTAGGTGACCTACGTGCATTTCTTTGGCGAGGTTGGGCGAAGAGTAATCGACAACAACGGTTTGTGGTGTCGGTAATTTAATACCTAAATGCTCATCGTTGACGGCATTTTGCAGTTGATCCGCTAAGGCGCTGTCGTTGATAAAAAAGTTGATAAAGCCAGGACCTGCAATTTCAACCTTAGCCACATAAGCCGAAGCCGGTAAGGTATCGATGATCAGTTGGGCTAATTCACGTGGATTCTTGCCCGCGACCTTGGTTAACATCATGGCTAAGTTGGTTGCCAAGTCGCCATGGCTCTTATCCTTGGTTCGATCTACCTGAATGCGCGCTTCAAAGTCAGCAGGCACAATACCTTGTTGTTTAAAGGATTCTAGAGTTTGTTCAAGTAATGATTGGATATGTGATTTCATGGGTTCTAATCGGCACTAACTTTAAGAGTGAATACAGGGAATAACCGCATATTTTAGCCGCTTGTGCTTAACAATTGCTATCTTCCCGATGATTTTTTATCAAATGGCGCTTAAATACTTATCAAATACTCGACTCAGAGGAGATCCTGCGGATCTCTGTCTAAGCTCCATCGGCAGCGTTTAGCTTCGAGCAGTTGTTCTACAAGCGGATGAATACGTTCAAACTCTTGCTGCAGACGGTTGCGGTTTTTAGCTTGGAATAGCAGTTGGCGACGGAACTTGCCGGCTTTTTTATCTAAGGGCGCTGGCATAGGACCAATCACCTCGAATTCTTTATCTTGCGGCAAGAGCGCGGCGAAGGCGTTGAGAAAGTTATCGGCATCACTGGCTAAATGCGCTTCGGCGCGTACCAACACCATGTGCCATGCTGGCGGCAGCAGTGCTTGTTGACGCTCTTTTAACTGGCTGCGAGCAAACTCACCATAACCGCGGTGTAGTAAATCCCGCAAAATGGGATTATCGCTCTGGTGAGTTTGCAATAATACCGTGCCGGGTTTACTGGCACGGCCCGCACGCCCAGCGACTTGGGTATAGAGTTGTCCAAAACGCTCGGGCGCGCGAAAATCGGCGCTAAATAAGGCACCATCGACATCGAGTAGCCCAACAAGTGTCACATCAGGGAAGTGATGGCCTTTAGCCAGCATTTGCGTGCCAACGAGGATTTTATATTCGCCCTTATGAATTGCATTTAAGTGGGTTTCTAATGAACCTTTAAGGCGGGTCGTATCGCGGTCGATGCGCACCACTGGATGTTTCGGAAACTCCTGTTGCAGCGCCTCGGCCAGTTGTTCAGTGCCTATACCTTGCCCCATCAGCATAGTGCTACCACATTTATGGCATTGCTTAGGGATAGCGTATTGATTGCCACAATGATGGCAGCAAATTTCGCCAAGAGATTGATGCACAGTGAAAAACGCATCGCAGCGGTCGCACTCGTGTAAGTGCCCACACTCGTGGCAAAGCAGGGCGGGTGCAAAGCCGCGGCGATTGAGAAACAGTAACACTTGGTTGCCTGCGTCTAAATGCAGACGGATTTCGTTCAGCAGCGGCACCGACATGCCTGCTTTTAACGGCATATTTTTAATGTCGATAATCCCTTGGCGCACTTTTTTAGCAGCGCCAGCGCGCTCACCCAATTGCAAATGATGGTAACGGCCACTTAAGGCATTTTGTAGACTTTCGAGTGAGGGGGTTGCCGTGCCTAATATCACAGGAATTGATTCTAAATGGCCACGCATGACTGCCAAGTCGCGGGCGTGATAACCGACGCCTTCCTGTTGCTTGAAGCTACTGTCGTGTTCTTCATCGAGTATGATGATGCCGGGATAGGCCATAGGCGTGAACAAGGCCGAGCGGGTGCCGATAATGATGGCGGCCTGACCGCAGCGGGCTTGGCGCCAAGCTTCGAGTCTTTGATTGTCGGTTAACCCTGAGTGCAATATGGCGACATTGACTTTAAAACGGCGCTTAAAGCGGTTGATTGTCTGGGGCGTTAAACCGATTTCAGGCACTAAAATTAACGCTTGCTTGCCTTGCTTAAGAATTTCTTCTAGCACCGCCAAATAGACTTCTGTTTTACCCGAACCGGTAATGCCTTCTAATAAAGTACAGTGATACCCTTGCTGCAGATTTAACGTGGCAACGGCGACGGCTTGTTCTTTATTGAGTTTATGCGGCGTTTCGTCCATTTCGAGTGTGGTGCGCCAGTCGAGGTTAAGCTCGGCGATTTTTTCGTGGCGTGCCACCCAGCCTTTATCTTCTAGGGCTTTAAGTGCCGCTTTACTGATATCTAAGCTGATCACTTCTTCTTGGGTTAAGCTGGCGGGTTTGAGTAACTCGAGTAATTTTTTCTGTGCGGGTGCTCGCTTAACCGCTTCGGGCGCAATATTTTGGCCTGGCTCAGTTAATTGCCAGAATTGGATCTTTTGCGGCGCGGCATCGAGCCCTTTACGTAGGGCCACAGGTAAGGCTTGGGTTAGCATCTGCCCTTGGCTGCAAAAATAGTATCTCGCGGCCCAAAGGGTTAATTTATAAAGTGATTCAGGCAACAAAGGTTTATCGTCGATAAACTCAAGCACAGACTTAATCTGCTTAGGCGCTAAGCTACATGTATCTGTGATACCTGTGACTAATCCGATTAATTGTTGACGACCGAAGGGGACTTTAACGCGCACGCCTATCTGCGGTGTACTAGGATAAGTTTCGGGTACGCGGTAGCTAAAGGTTTGCCGCATAGGCACAGGTAACGCAACTTCGACAAACAATGACATATGCTGGCAAGTCTTAGGCAAGAATGTGGTTTAGTGTACTCAGCGCGGCTGGCTAGGGCTAGCCCTAATGATGGTTTACCAAGGATAGTTGAGAGTAAATAAATGGCTAATATAGTGAAATCATTAGGTCTACTCGCGTTAGTGTGTAGCGCACAGAGCATGGCACAAGTCTCCCATGTGAGCGTTAACAGCCGCATGTTTGAGTTAGGTGGTTATCCTAAACTCAGGGTGAATGTGATTGCGGACAATCAAGACATGTCGCGCTTAGAGTTTGTGGTGCAGCAAGCCAGCGGCGAAGAAAAGTTAATGGTTGAGGCGCTTAATCGCTTTTTAGTTTTGCTCACGGGTGTTGAAGATGTAAAAGATGACAAGGCTAAACTCTTAGTGAGGGAGTATCGACTCGACCGTTGGTATGAGGTCAAAAGTATCAATCTATTTGGTGATGCTAAGCCAACATCGGCCGCGCTAACCGCAAAAGCGGCATCGGGCAGTAAAAATACGACGACAGCGCTAGTGCAAAAGCGTGCGGATAAAGTGAATGCTCAGCCTGTAAAAGCGGCCGCTGAATCCACACGAGTGTTGGAGGCTAAGCCTGCGACGGCGGTTATCGCGGCTGCAAATACTCATGTCGATACTCATGTAAATACTAAGCCCACAGTGCCAGCGCCTGAAGTCGTGACTGGTTTTAAATTCCCTGAAGCAGCGAATGAGCAAAATACACAGGTTGCTGAGGTAAAGCCTGTCGTTAAAATCTCTGAACCTGTAGCTGTTAAAACAACGCCTGCTGAAAATGTAGTGCCTGAGACTGTTATGTCTAGAATAGTGGCCACTGAAACAGTTAAGTCAACAAATAGCGAACTCCAAGTGAATGCTGCTGAAACGTCCCCAACAGCTTCGCAGACACCTGAACATTGTCAGTTAACTTATCTTGCAGGTGAGACCTTGTGGCGTATCGCGAATCGCTATGCCAACGATTGGGACGTGAGTGTTTATGGCGCTATGCTGGCGATCTACGAGGCGAATCCAGCGGCGTTCTCAAAAAATAAAATCAACGCACTCAAGAGTAATGCGGCTCTGTCCTGTCCTTCAAAAATGATTTTGGCACAGCACACTAACGCCAAAGAGGCGCAGGCGGTGTTTGAAGCTAAAGAGGCGGGAAAATGAAGCGGCGAACTAAAGTCAAAATAGACGCAGAATAACCGTCAAACGCTCAGATAATCTACTTGTATCCCTTGTGGGTATGCTGTACCATTCTGCGCCCTAAACATATTGTTATTAACATGCATGTGGTGTCCGACTACGGGTTGGAAGAGCGACATGGCCTTACACTTTTGAGGTAACCCCAATGAAACCAGGTATCCACCCAACATACGCTATCATCACTGCAAACTGTACTTGTGGTAACGTTATCAAAGTAAACTCTACTGCTGGTAAAGATCTGCATTTAGACGTATGTGGTGCTTGTCACCCATTCTACACTGGTACACAAAAAGTTGTTGATACTGGCGGTCGTATTGACAAATTCAACAAGCGCTTCGCAGTGCTTGCAAAGAAATAATTGCGATTGCAATGTTTCTAGAAAAGGCGCCTATGGCGCCTTTTTGCTTTCTGTCATTTGCCGAACTGCTTTATTTACGCCTATCTTAATACTTATGTTAAATCTCCCATCTGGTACGACTTCACTCAATTAATCGTCAACTGATTGAGTATTGCGAGTTCAAGTATGTAATTCGACTTATTTATAGCAATTAACTATAAGATAAATATGCTAGCCGTTATATATTGTAATTTAACCAACATTTTTGAGATTAACTCGCTACAACTAGCGCTATAACTACAAAATATATGTTTGTTTCCTACAAAATATATTAAGAAATGCAGCTTTATTATAGGAGATAAGTTTATAAAACTAAGCTTAGAGGTGATATTTGCAGGCTAAAGTGAAATTTCTGAATCTCTTATTTAAAAATCCCCCTTATTGGCGTATCTTACCCCGACCAGCCAGACTATTAACATCACCCTTTGGTGAGACTAGATGTGTGTTGGTAGGCCTTACTCTCATAAATTATAAATGTCGCATTTCAGGATTTTAAAATGTCAGATATTCGTCAACAAGCACTCGATTATCATGAATTTCCAATACCAGGCAAAACCGCAGTTTGCCTTACCAAACCTGCCGAAACGAGTCACGATCTCGCTCTAGCTTATAGCCCTGGTGTGGCTGAGCCTGTGCGTGAAATCGCGGCTAATCCTGACAATGCGTATCGTTATACCAATAAAGGTAATACGGTTGCCGTGATTACTAATGGTACGGCGATCTTAGGTTTAGGCAATTTAGGCCCCTTGGCTTCTAAACCTGTGATGGAAGGCAAAGCATTATTGTTCAAGCATTTTGCAAATATCGATTCGACAGATATTGAGATCACCCACAATACGCCTGAAGAATTTATCAATACAGTTGCAGCGATTGCTGACACTTTTGGTGGTATCAATCTTGAAGATATTAAAGCGCCCGAATGCTTTGTTATCGAACGTGAATTGATTGCCCGTTGTAAAGTGCCGGTATTCCATGACGATCAGCACGGCACCGCAATTGTGACTGCGGCGGGTATGATTAATGCGCTGGAAATTCAAGGCAAGTTGATCAGCGACGCAACGTTTGTGTGTATGGGCGCCGGTGCTGCTGCCATTGCTTGTATGACTATGTTGGTCAAATGTGGTGCGAATCGCGCTAACATTTATATGCTAGACACTAAAGGTGTTATTCATTCTGGCCGTACGGATCTTAATGAATATAAAGCGCTATTTGCGAATGATACCGATAAACGCACGCTTCTTGATGTTATTAAAGGCGCAGACGTGTTTTTAGGTCTATCAGGTCCTGACGTGATTGGTGCAGAAGAAGTTGCGCTGATGGCTGATAAGCCGGTGATTTTTGCCTGTTCTAACCCAGATCCTGAAATCAAACCGGCACTGGCTCACGCAACGCGTAGCGATTTGATCATGGGTACGGGTCGCAGCGATTATCCAAACCAAGTGAATAACGTATTGTGTTTCCCGTTTATTTTCCGTGGTGCCTTGGATGTACGTGCGTCATGCATTAATGATGAGATGAAAATCGCCGCAGTTCATGCCATTGCTGCACTGGCAAAAGAGCCTGTGCCTGCGAGTGTATTAAAGGCTTATCCTAATGTGACTTCACTGAGTTTTGGCCCTGAATATGTGCTACCAAAACCTATGGACCCACGTTTGTTGCCTAATGTTGCCCGTGCGGTTGCACAAGCGGCGATTGACTCTGGTGTCGCTGCTATCCCTACTTTACCTAAATACGCTGACTAAGCTAAAAGTGGTAAAAACATCGAAAAGAGGCTAATTAGCCTCTTTTTTGTTTTTAAGTGGACATTAAAGTCACAGCGTCTTGGTTGCCTTTTAGGTTATGCTACTGAATAATCAACGGACAACTTTGTTGTACTCCTGTTAAAATCGCACAAATAATTATAATAATCCTGCAGGATAGCGGATAGATGAAATTCACCCGAATGTTAACTACAAAATTAACCAGCTTTTGGTTAATGTCATTAGCCGCTATTGCCTTCGTATTTTTGCTTAGCGCTATGATGAGTTTCGTGCAGCTGACCTATAAATTTCAGCAGCAAAAAGTCGCCGAACTCGAAACTATGTTAGTGGACCAATATCAACACCAACCCGATTGGGATTTGGAAGCTTGGCTGCCGCCCATGCTGCTCGCCTACAATGCTGTTGATTTTCGGCTGACCTTGAAAGATGAAGTGATCTTTGCCTATGAAGGCAATCTCACTACGCAAAATCCCATGGTGTATGATCATGTGTTAGATCCAAAATCTGGTCTGCGTATGCAGCTGACCTTGACCCAACCCTTCGAGCATTACACTTTTAGTTGGTATGAAATCCTCATCCTGTTGGTCGGTGTGTTAGCTGTAGCTGCCTTAGTGCGTTTTGGCTATTTATGGTTTTCCCAGCAATTGGATGGCATTGAAGAATTAGCCTTACGCAGTCGATTGATCTTGCAAGGTAAGCACGAGCAAGCACTCGCGACTCCCGGAAATGGCAAGCCAAGGCTGATTAACCGTGCTTTGACCAAGTTGTTAGAAGAATTACATGACGCACAAAAAGAGCGCGGTCGTTTTGACAAGTTCATTCGTTCTAATACCTTTCTCGATGCGGAAACGCGCATTGGTAATCGACTTTTCTTAAATAACCGTCTCGACGCCCTTAGTCATAATCAGGCGATGCTCGCCCATGGGGTGATTTATTTATTAGAGATGGATGATCTGGATTTACTGCAGCAATCCCAAGGTGAAGCGGTAACCAAAGAGTTATTAAACTCAACCGTCAACGCGATAAGCCAACTGTTACAAACCCAAGCTAACAGTATTTTTGCCCGTCGTTCCCACAATCAATTTGCCATAGTCGTGCCGCAAATCTCGTTAATTGAAGCCGACCAATTCGCCAGTAAGTTGCTTAAGATATGTTTGAGCCAGCCTTTACCCGAAGTCGACAATAGCGATAACTTTTTCCACCTCGGATGCGCTTATTTTACCGCAGGCGACAATGCAGCGCAGTTAATTGAAGAAGCCGATATGGCTTTGAGGGCGGCACAATTACAGGGCAATAGTAATTGGTTTATGTACGACAAAGGCGCGATTGATGAAGAGTTTGCTAAAGGCTCAGTGCGTTGGCGCAGCTTTTTAGAAAACGCGTTAGTGCAAAGGCGATTCTTCCCCTTTAGCCAGCCGATAATTGATTCAGATGGTAATGAGCACCATAAAGAGATATTTACTCGGGCGCGGGATAATCAAGGAGCGCTAATTCGTGCCACACTGTTTATTCCAATGGCGAATAAATGTGGTTTAATGCCGCAAGTCGAACGGCAAATTATTGAGCGGGTATTATTGTTACTGTCGAATGAATTAGTGGGTGGCGTACAGAATACTCAAACAAATAAAAAACCAGCGTCACAGATATACAGTATTAATCTGAGTTTGGATTCGCTAATGAGTCGAGCTTTTACCCAATGGCTAAAAACGACGCTGTTAGAATATCGCCATCTGACCACGCGACTGATTTTCGAAGTGTCGGAAGATATCGTTATTCAACATCAAGAAAAGTTGCAGCCTAAATTAGATATGATCCGTAAAATGGGCGCGAGATTATGCGTCGATCATGTGGGCCAGCAGGTCGTTGGCACTTACTATATTCGTGAATGTCATTTTGATCTAATTAAGCTACATAGATCGATTGTGCGGCATATTCATTTACGCCCAGAAAACCAATTATTCATCCGTAGCTTGATTGGCGGTTTGTATCGAACGGAAGTGCAAGTTTGTGCCGAAGGGGTTGAAGTCTTCGAAGAATGGCAGACACTGCAAATCCTTGGCGTTGGCGCAGCGCAGGGAATGTATTTCAGTGAACCCATTGAAGCTAAGTAAGGCAAGTGCGGTATTTGGGTGACTAATGTCGTCTTAGAGACAAATAGATCCTATTATTCACGTATTTATCTATAAAATACGAGTATTTGCAGCTAAACTATTCAGTGCCAAAATAATGACGTTTGCCGTTTAAATTAGGTATAAAGCAGCTCATAGGGCAAGGAACACTGGAGAGTGGAGTGACAGGAAGTTTAAGCATAAGAGACTACTCACGCTTTTAAATTCAGTTGGTTACAGGCATCTTTATGGAAAAAAGTCTTATAGGTCGACTCGCCTTTTGGCAGAAAAGAACGGATCCGACTAGCCTTGGCGTCTATGTTTGTGCCGATAAATTATGGGTTTACGCACCTGCTCAAGGGGATAGTGCTGAGCAGTGGTTGCCGTTTGAGCTTAAAGATGAACACTGGTCATCGGCGTTTGCTGCCGTCGCTAAATCCTTCCCTAATGCCCAGTTACAACTGATTTTGGCTTCAGGGCTCTATCAATTACTGCTGACCGATAAACCCAATGTCGATACTGTCGAATTATCCCAAGCCTTGCTGTGGTCAATTAAAGACATGGTTACGCTACCTGTGCCGCAAATCCATTTAGACTATTTCGAGTCACCCATTCCCAGTAATAAAATCAATGTGGTGGTGGTCGATAAAGCTAAACTCGTGAGTATGGTGCAGGTCATTCATGAACAAAATTTACAACTTATCGGTATCAGTATCGAAGAGTTAGCCATGACCAACTTATTTGGTGATGACAACCAAGCTCGTCTGGTGGTCAGCCATATTCCAGGGCAAGAGTTGTTATTGACTGTGGTTAAGCAAGGTCAGCTGTATATGCAGCGGCGTGTGCGCGGATTTACTCAGCTGGATAAGACCCAAGCCGATGAGTTAACTTATGGCATGGCAGACAATTTAAGCTTAGAGATTCAGCGCTCTATGGATTACTTTGAAAGCCAGTTAAGACAAGCTCCGGTATCTTCTATTGAACTTCTCGCCGATGGTGCCGTGGATACTTTAGCTAAGCTAGTGTCGGCAAACTTTAATCAGGCTGTGAATGTTATCGATAAAAGCTGTGTTGGCGCGCGAATGGCGGGATTAGCCTTTGCCGAATTTTCCAGAGGTGCTGAGTGATTAAATACCGAGTCAATCTCTACACTCCTTCCTTACTTCCGCCGAAGCAAAGATTAACCTTTGCACGTTTGGGGGCTTATGCTGCAGGATTTTTGGTCCTATTTGCGGCTTTAGGCGGTTATAGCTACTGGCAAGTCAGTGAGCTGCAACAGGCTCAGCAATTGGCTGCCCAGCAAAAGCTGCAATTCGATACCCAAAAACAGGCATTAGAAGCACAAATTGCAGCGCGTAAACCCGATGCCGAACTCGTTGCGCGAGTCGATTTAGCGGCACAACAGTTAGAGCTGAAGCAGTTACTCATGGATGAATTGAGCCTTAGGGCCTCTCTAACCAGCCGAGGTTTTGCGCCTGTACTTAAAGATTTAGCGGTCGTGTCGGATGCGAGCGTGTGGCTTAGTCATATCGTCATTAATGAGCAAGATTTTATGTTCGAAGGTTTTGCCGACCATCCTCAAAGCATTCCGCAGTGGATTGGCAAACTTAAAACAACGCAGACTTTAAAGGGGCAAGCTTTCTCGTCGATGAGTATGGATCGCGGTGAAGATAAACCTTTGGCCTTTACCTTGAAGAGCGATAACAAGGAGGAGGCCACGCAATGAAGCAAAAGTTAGCCCAACTAGGGCAACAGTTTGATGCGTTAAGTCGCCGCGAGCGAGTGCTGATCTCAGTCGCCATTCTGGCCGTGGTCGGTATGCTGAGTTATTTACCCTTAGAGTCCCTGTGGAAAAACCATGTGGCGTTGTCACAACAGCTAAAAGCCTTAGAGCAAGAAAACGCGATTTCGGCCCAGCAGGTTGACTTGTATCAGCAACGTTTAGCGTTAGATCCCAATCAAGATTACCAACAGCGTTTAGTCTTGTTAGAGCAACAGAATCAAGTCTTAGATGCCCAGCTCAATGAGCAGATGGTGGACATGGTGCCTGCAGACTATATGCCAGAGTTACTGGGAAATTTACTGGGACAAGTGCAAGGGATTAAATTAATTAAGTTTATGTCGATTGCACCCATTCCTCTGTTGGCTGTGGGTGAAGAGAAGAAACTCAATCTGTATAGCCATGGTATTCGTATGAGCTTAGAGGGCGATTATTTCTCTGTGCTGCGCTTTGTGGAAGCCGTAGAGGCCATGCCAGATAAACTTTATTGGAAGCGTCTCGACTATAAAGTTGCAGAATATCCCCAAGCGACAGTAGAGATTGAACTTTATACCTTGAGTATTAATAAGGACTTTATCAGTGTCTCTAAATAAGTCTTATATTATCAATGTGTTGTTATTACTCAGCAGCCCTATAGCGTCTGCTGAATCACTGCGCGACCCTACCTTGCCTGGTAAAGGTTTTGCCGTGGTCGGTCATGCGAGCCAAGCGCAGGCTCAGGCAATGGTACTTAACAGCATAGTGAGTTCAGGCAACACGGCTTATGCTGTGATAAATAACAAAATATTGTCTGTTGGCGACAGCATTGAGGGGCAGAGTATCGTCAAGATCACCCCCACTTATGTGTCGCTGTCCGATGGACGGAAATTGACATTGTTTCAAGCAATAACAGAGAGATAGGGAATACACCTCAGATGAAAGCGATTAAATACTTTACACCTCTGCTCTCACTTTGCCTTGTGGCGTGTCAGACCACAAATAGGCCACAGCCGGAGGCGAGTAAGGCGGCACTAGCGGCCTCAATGGCGACGGCTACGGCATCAACGACGCCACCGCCTGCGACTATGCCGGATGCGGTTCAGCGAGAATTGAATTCTGGCGCTTTACTGTCAGGTTTAACCCCTGCGCTGGAAACTGAGCGCCGTTTCGATGTCTCTGCCCATGATGTGGATGCTAAAGTATTTTTTCCAAGCTTAGTCCAAGGTACGCCGCTGAGTGTTGCCGTGCATCCTGATGTGCAAGGTACGATTTCGCTATCCCTTAAAGGTGTAACCTTAAGCGAAGCGATTCAAGTGGTTGAAGATATCTACGGTTACGAAGTGAGCCGTGAAGGGCGTATTCTAAGAGTGTTCCCCGCTGGAATGCGTACTGAGACTTTCCCGCTGAATTATCTTTATATGGAGCGTGATGGCTTATCAGTGACTTCAGTGAGTTCTGGACGCATTTCCGATAGCAATAATTCCAATAGCAATTCGAGCAATAACAACTCAAATAATAGTGGTTCGAGTAATAACAGCTCCAACAGCAGTAATGGTAATAACTCCAGCAGCAATGGCAGCAGCGATAGCAGTAACGGCACATTTATCCGCTCGCGCACTAAGACTGATTTTTGGGGCGAGCTGAAAGAAACGCTGACGGCGATTATTGGTGACACAGGAAATGGGCGGCAAGTGGTGGTTACGCCGCAGGCGGGTTTAGTGACCATTCGTGCTTTCCCAAGTGAATTACGCCAAGTTCGCACTTTCTTAAATTCCGCCGAGAGTCATCTGCAGCGCCAAGTAATCTTGGAGGCTAAGATCATCGAAGTCACATTATCTGATGGCTATCAGCAAGGTATCCAATGGGAGAATGTGCTGGGTCATGTCGGCAATACGAATGTGAATTTTGGGACTTCGAAAGGCCCTGGTTTAAGCGATAAAATCACTTCGGCGATTGGTGGTGTGACCTCGCTGAGTATTAAAGGCTCCGACTTTACGACCATGATCAATCTATTAGATACCCAAGGCGATGTGGATGTATTGTCTAGCCCAAGGGTGACTGCATCGAATAATCAAAAAGCTGTGATTAAAGTCGGTACCGATGAGTATTTTGTCACTGACGTTTCATCGACCACAGTAGCGGGCGCAACGCCTGTGACCACTCCACAAGTCGAGCTCACGCCGTTTTTCTCAGGCATTGCCTTAGATGTCACGCCGCAAATTGATAGTGACGGTAATGTGTTATTGCACGTGCATCCATCCGTTATCGATGTGAAAGAGCAGACTAAAGATATCAAAGTGAGTGATGCTTCGTTGGAGCTACCTTTAGCACAGAGTGAAATTCGCGAGTCTGATACCGTTATCCGCGCCGCTTCCGGTGACGTAGTCATCATAGGTGGCTTGATGAAGAGCGAAAATACCGAAGTCGTCTCGCAAGTGCCCTTGTTGGGTGATATTCCTTTCCTCGGGGAATTGTTTAAAAACCGCAGCAAGCAAAAGAAGAAAACCGAGCTGATTATTCTGTTAAAACCTACGGTAGTTGGCGTCGATACCTGGAAAACTGAGCTACAACGTTCTAAGACCTTATTAGATCGTTGGTATCCGGAGACAAAATAAGCTTCTATGTATCAGAAGCATTTTGGCCTAAGCCAAACCCCATTTTCATTGACACCCAATACCGGATTTTTTTTCGGCCTATCGCCACACGTAGAAGCCTTGCAAGTGTTGCAAACTGCGCTACAAACGGGTGAAGGTTTTATCAAGGTGACAGGGGAAGTGGGGACAGGTAAAACTCTGATTTGCCGCAAGCTTATCAATGAATTACCGACTAAGTTCCATTGCGCTTATCTACCCAATCCTTACCTCACGCCTGCAGAGTTACGCTGGGCGGTGGCGAGTGAGTTAGGCCTTAAATACGCCAGCAATATCGACCAGCAGCAGCTCACTGGGCTTATCCAGCAGCAGCTTTTAGCTTTGAGCGCCCATGGTCACGCCATCGTATTAGTGCTCGATGAAGCGCAGGCATTGCCGGACGAGAGTTTAGAGGCGCTGCGGTTATTCACTAATCTCGAAACCGAGACGCGTAAGTTATTGCAGGTGGTGTTATTTGGGCAACCCGAACTTGATGAAAGACTTAAACGCCAAGAATTCAGGCAATTAAGACAACGTATTACTTTTAGCTACAACCTTCGCCCACTGACATGGGATGAAACCGATGCTTATATTCGTCACAGATTAGCCATAGCAGGGCGTGCGGGCGAACCACTCTTTACATCACGGGAAACACGTCAGATTGCCTATGCGTCCCGAGGGATCCCCAGATTGATCAATATTCTTGCCCACAAAGCCTTGTTACTGAGTTTCGGCGAGGGCGCTACGCGTGTGCAAACCTCCCACGTTAAAGCGGCGATTCAAGACACTGAAGATGCGAGCGTGCGCCGATTATTGTCGTGGAAATGGCTACCTTTTTTCACTCTGATAACTGTGGTGTTCGGTTTGGGATTACAACACGTTTTGAGGAGTGTTGTATGAGCGTGATCAACAAGATGTTGCAGGATCTCGACAAACGTCAGCAGGGGCACGAACTCAGTAACGTCACTCAACCGCAGGTGCAATATTTAGCTCGCAGGCGTTCATCATCTCACTGGCTGTTACTCTGTGGTGTGTCACTGCTGCTCGGTGGCGGCGCGGTTTATGGCTGGCAATTTTTCATGGCAAAGCCTGCAGAAGCGACAGCTTCAGCTCAAGTGCAGGAACAACATAGATTTACCGCTAAAACTGAGCCTGTACGGATGGAGAGTGTTGCCTCAAACGAATCTGCACCTAACGTCGATGCCGCTGCTGAACCATTGAAGCTTGCGACGACACAGAAGATTGCGGCAGCGATGACAGCGAATAGTGAAGAGTTTGAACCAAGTGCCACCGAAGTGGCATCGAGTCAGGCACCAGAATTGGGAACAGCAAAAGAGGCTGAGCATGAGCAACAAGCTCAGTCGCAACCACAACAAAAACCACAAGCAGATGTGAGCCTTGCACTCGCAGATGATCAGATCGATACGGTAAGCGAGCCAAGCCATTCGCAGCCAAGCCACTCGCAGCCAAATCGTGCGACATCGAGTGTGCGTAGCGCCGAGGTCACTGTAGCTGCGCCCTCTGCGTTAATGATGTCGGAGCGGGCCAGTGTGGCCGCCGATAATGAAAGTAATGCGAGTAATGGGCTTAACGTACAAGAAGTTAAAGCTGATGCAGGCGCTAATCGACTTGCGCCCAAAGAACAAGGGCAAATGGCGATTACTGAGGTGAAGCTAACCCCAAAGCAGCTAGCAAAGAAGCGGTTTACACTTGCGAGTGAGGCTGAAAAGGATGGCAAGCTCAAAGATGCCATTAGTTATTATGAACAAACATTAGCGCTTGAGCCCAGTATGCACGAAGCGCGCAAGCAGTTAGCTGCGCTGCATTATGGCCAAGGTCAATTAGCCAAAGCCAGCGAAGTGTTGCAGCAAGGTATGCTGTTATTCCCGCAGCAATTAGACTTTGCCTTATTGCTCGCTCGGGTTCAGCAAGCCGCTGGTCAGGCTGATCTCGCATTAGCGACGTTAGCCAACATACCTGATACGCATCCGCTGGCGAGACAAAAGTGGATGGCACAATCGGATTTGGCGCAAAAGCTAGGGCAGTTTTCCGTGTCGGAAGAAGCCTACAGGCAGTTATTACAACAAGAACCTCAACAGGCTAAATGGTGGATGGGACTGGCTTATGCGCTTGATTCGCAGCAGCAATTTACCCAAGCACGCCAAGCCTATCGGACTGCATTAGGCCACAGAGGCTTATCGGCGCAGGCGAGTGCCTTTATCGAACAACGTTTGACTCAGCTAGGAGATAGCCAATGAAACCCAGATTAAAAATGCGTTTGGGCGATCTGTTAGTTCAAGAAGCCATTATTACCGAAGCGCAGTTGCAACAGGCGTTAGGCGAGCAGCGCAATACGGGCAAAAAACTGGGCCGTACCCTCATTGATTTGCAATCGATTACTGAGCATCAGTTGCTGCAGTTCTTGTCGCAACAATTGAATGTGCCTTTGCTTGATATCAGTAAAATGCCAATCCCAGCGGAAGTCGTGCATCTTATTCCTGAGGTGCAAGCCCGACGTTTCCGCGCTTTAGCGGTTGAAGACAGGGGCGATAGCGTACTGGTAGCTATGAGTGATCCAGCCGATTTGCAGGCGCTCGATCACCTCGAAATGCTTATCGCACCTAAGCGTTTGAAGTTAGCGGTAGCGCCCGAGCAGCAACTGCTACAAGCGTTTGATAACTTATATCGCCGTACAGACCAAATTGCTCAGATCGCCGGTAAGCTCGAAGAAGAATACGCCGCCGATGAGATGTTCGATTTAGCCAGCCTGACTTCTGGCGACAGTGACAATGAAACCACAGTGGTTAAGTTACTGCAGTCGATTTTTGAGGATGCAGTGCAAATGCGCGCTTCGGATATTCATATCGAACCCGGTGATAAAGCCCTACGTATTCGCCAGCGTATCGATGGTCAGTTACACGAAACGATTCTGAATGAAGTTAATATTGCCGCGGCTTTAGTGTTGCGACTTAAGTTGATGGCGGGTCTCGATATTTCTGAAAAACGTTTGCCGCAGGATGGCCGTTTTCATATGGAAATTAAAGGTCACCATATCGATGTGCGTATGTCGACCATGCCGATTTACCACGGTGAATCTGTGGTAATGCGTTTACTCGACCAATCGGCGGGGTTATTGACCCTAAACGAAACTGGTATGCCACCCGCAATTTTGGCGCGTATTCGTAAACAGATTAAACGCCCCCACGGCATGTTGTTGGTCACTGGTCCCACGGGTAGCGGTAAAACCACCACTTTGTACGGTATTTTGAGCGAGCTCAATACTGCCGACCGTAAGATCATCACAGTGGAAGATCCGGTCGAGTATCAATTGCCACGGATAAACCAAGTGCAAGTTAACCATAAGATTGGCTTGAACTTTTCCAACGTATTGCGCACCACCTTACGTCAAGACCCCGATATCATCATGGTCGGGGAAATGCGTGATCAAGAAACCGTTGAGATTGGCCTGAGGGGCGCATTAACGGGTCACTTTGTGCTATCGACCTTGCACACTAACGATGCGGTCACCAGTGCGCTGCGTTTGCTCGATATGGGCGCCGCCAGTTATTTAGTTGCCAGTGCCTTAAGGGTGATTATTGCCCAGCGTTTAGTGCGACGTGTTTGTCATAACTGTGGCGTTGAGTATCAGCCGACACCGCAGGAAAAAGCCTGGCTGAGTAGCGTGAGTCGCAAAGATTTTACCCATGCAAACTTTAGAATCGGTACCGGTTGCCAGAGTTGTAACGGCAGTGGTTATCGTGGCCGTATTGGTATTTTTGAGATCCTCGAGCTCGACGAAAAGATGATCGATGCGATGCGTACCGGTAATCCGCAGGATTTCGCCAGAGCCGCGTTGCAGAGCCCTAACTTTACCCCGCTCGCCGAGTCAGCGTTGCAATATTTGAGTGAAGGCATGACGACCATTGAAGAGGTGGCTAAGCTGGTAGAGGACGTGAGTGAATCTCAGATACCTTTGTCGAAGGATATTATTAGCCAACAAGGCGTTGAGGCGTAATTATGCCGATTTATCAATACCGTGGACGCAGTGGTCAAGGTCAGTCTGTTACGGGACAATTGGATGCCGCGTCGGAAAGTGCTGCCGCTGACATGCTATTGGCGCGGGGGATTATTCCCCTCGAAGTCAAAGTCGCTAAAGTGGTTAAGTCATTCTCACTGGCCCAGCTGTTTGGTGGAAAAGTTGCGTTAGAAGAATTACAGATCTTTACTCGGCAAATGTATTCTCTGACTCGTTCTGGCATCCCGATTTTACGGGCGATTGCGGGGTTGTCTGAAACCGCGCATTCCCAGCGGATGAAAGATGCGCTCAACGATATTTCTGAGCAGCTCACCGCAGGACGGCCCTTGTCATCATCCATGAATCAACATCCCGATGTATTTGATTCCTTGTTTGTTTCTATGGTGCACGTGGGAGAAAACACAGGTAAGTTAGAAGATGCCTTTATTCAGCTTTCGGGTTATATCGAGCGTGAGCAGGAAACGCGGCGACGAATTAAATCGGCCATGCGTTATCCCATGTTTGTATTGATTTCGATAGCACTCGCTATGGTGATCCTCAATATCATGGTGATCCCTAAGTTCGCCGAGATGTTTTCCCGCTTTGGCGCTGACTTACCTTGGGCGACAAAAGTGTTGATAGGTACATCGAATCTGTTTGTGAATTATTGGGCGCTGATGTTGGTGGCGCTGATTGGCACTATCATTGGCATCCGTTATTGGCACCATACGGAAAAGGGCGAGAAACAGTGGGATAAGTGGAAACTGCACATCCCCGCCGTAGGATCGATTATCGAGCGTTCGACGTTAGCCCGTTATTGTCGCAGTTTCTCTATGATGCTGAGCGCTGGCGTGCCGATGACGCAGGCCCTAAGTTTAGTGGCTGATGCGGTAGATAATGCCTACATGCACGACAAAATAGTCGGTATGCGCCGTGGGATTGAGTCTGGTGACTCTATGTTAAGGGTATCGAATCAGAGCAAGTTATTTACGCCACTAGTGCTGCAAATGGTGGCCGTGGGTGAAGAAACAGGGCAAATCGATCAATTACTCAATGATGCGGCAGACTTCTATGAGGGCGAAGTAGACTATGATTTAAAGAACCTCACCGCTAAATTGGAGCCTATTTTGATCGGTTTTGTGGCCGTGATTGTTCTCGTGTTGGCCTTAGGGATATACCTGCCCATGTGGGATATGCTCAATGTGGTCAAGGGCGGTAAATAATCGATATGGAAAATGTTTATCTCCTCTCTTATGTGTGGGGCTGAGGTTAAATGCAGACTCAGCAAAAGGCAGAAAGCGATCTATTACGCCTCTATGGGCGTATGATAACCATAGGGTTAGTGTTGGTTATCATGGCGGTGATTGGTGCTAAGTACTTTTTTACCCTACCGCAAATCGCTGCCCGTGGATTAGAAGTCGATCATGCACGTTTTTTAAATGTGCTGGTGATGGTGCGCTCCCAATGGCTATCTTTGGGCAAGCCGCCGCAGATGCAGTTGAATTGGGAGGCGTTTGACAACATATCCAAAGACACTGAGTTTAGTGTCGTCGATATCAATAGTTTAGGATGGCCACAACCTAAACAGTTAAACGGCCAAGGTTGCCAAGATTTGTGGCAGCAACTTATGGGTGCCAAAGTGGATAACGCAGGGCTGGTTGCTGATTATTTAGTTAAGGATAACAGCTGTCACTATCGGTCGCACAATGGCGATAGTTTAGGCTATCAACTGAACTCTGGCAGGGTCATTTTTTTGACTGCACCCTAAAATATTGTTAACTCAAAGGCTTTTTAAAATTGATTTAGCTGTTAGAATAAAATTTCTTAAGTATGGGGCATATATATGAAAACTAAGCAAACAGGTTTCTCATTAATAGAGCTTGTGATTGTGATTGTGATTTTAGGGCTACTCGCCGCAACCGCGATCCCACGATTCTTAAATGTCACCGATGATGCTGAAGACGCCAGTGTTGACGGCGTGGCCGGTGGTTTATCGACTGCCGTTAGCTTTGTACGTTCGCAGTGGGAAGTCGATGGGCGCCAAAATAGCAGTGTGATCTTAGATGGTACGTCAGTTTCGCTCGATCCTCGTTTTGGTTATCCAACGGGAACTTCAGTGACGGATGTGACTGCTATGACTGATGCGAGTTGCCAACAAGTATTTAATACCGTGCTGCAGAGCGCTCCTCGTAATGTGCTCTACACTCAAGATGCGCGTAATCAACGTTATACCGTGCGCGTTATTGATGGCGCAGGTGGTAGCGCTAATTCGATTACAGGTACTGTCGTTGCTGGTTTAGATTTATGTGTTTATCACCAAGTGGCTTCACTGGTGCTAAATCAAACAACTGGCGTACCTACTCCTACACCGGATTTATCAACAGCTGGTGCGAAAGGAATCGTGTATAACCCAGGCACAGGTAAAGTGCTAAGCTTTACTCAAACGCCATTCACGCCGTAGTTATAGAGGCGTGGAATTAGGCATTTAGAATTGTTATTAAATAGGTAGTTAAGAATGAAAAGACAACAAGGTTTTACCTTAATTGAGTTAGTCGTAGTGATCATTATCTTAGGTATTCTTGCTGTCACAGCGGCCCCTAAGTTTATTAATCTTCAATCTGATGCACGTAAATCGACAGTTGAGGGTGTTAAAGCTGCCTTACAAGGTGCGAATACTCTGATTTATTCAAAGGCAGCCATCCAAGGTTTAGGTAAGGCTGCTGATGAAAGTGTTGTTATTGGTAAAAGTGGTGCTGCAGATATTGTAGTAACAGCTGATTTTGGTTACTTGAATAGCAAGACTAGTTCTGCAGTTGTTCAAACTAACCTTGAAAAAGCCTTGGATATGAAATTTGATGCATTGGCGACAGGTACTGTAGGTACAGTAAATGATTTTGGGGTTGTGTACAAAAGTGCTACATCTTTCATTATTGTTCCTAAGGGAAAGAAAGACACTGAAGACTGCCGTTTAGAATATACACCTGCAACTAGCACTACATTACCTGTGTATTTAGTTGTAGCTACCGCGTGTTAATGGAGTTTCGCAGAATGAAAAAGCAAAATGGTTTTACATTAATCGAATTAGTGGTTGTAATTATTATTCTAGGCATTTTGGCTGTTACTGCAGCACCTAAGTTTATTAATCTGCAAGGTGATGCGCGAGTGTCTGCGCTGAATGGTCTGAAGGCCTCCATCCAAGGAGCAAATACTTTAGTCTATTCAAAAGCAGCGCTTGCAGGTTTAGAGAAAGGAACAAACCAATCTGTTGTTTTAAGCGGAGATGCAACAGCTACGCCTAGTACTGCTGTATTAGTCACTACCGACTATGGTTATATGAGAGCTTCTCTAAATAACTTTAAAAATTCATTGGATATTACTATCAGCGAAGGTACAACACCGACTGGTGCTACAACTGATTGGGTCGTAGATACTACAACTACATCAGGTAAAGCTAAGTTCTGGCAGGCAGGTGCGCCAGCAACGTGTTTTATTGAATATACACCTGCTACAGCAACTGTAGCTCCAACATTTACTGCAACACCTGCAGCTTCGGCTTGTTAATTTTAGTTATATGTAAAGGCCTGCCTAGCAGGCCTTTTTTTTAGGCCAGCTATTTATGAGTTTGTTGGTTGTAATAAAATGAATTTGCTAATTATTTCTTTTGTTTAGGCGAAATATTTGCCTTAATAATTAAGTTGATAGAAAC
>NZ_JAUOES010000041.1:0-25173 GCF_031932065.1 Shewanella scandinavica | reverse complement strand
TGGGAAGCTAAGATTATCGAACTTGCTGAAGCTCTGGATTCTTACATTCCAGAACCACAACGTGACATCGACAAGCCGTTCCTACTGCCAATCGAAGACGTATTCTCAATCTCTGGCCGTGGTACAGTAGTAACTGGTCGTGTTGAGCGTGGTATTGTTAAAGTGGGTGACGAAGTTGAAATCGTTGGTGTTCGCACTACGACTAAAACAACGTGTACTGGCGTAGAAATGTTCCGTAAACTGCTTGACGAAGGTCGTGCAGGCGAGAACTGTGGTGTGTTATTACGTGGTACTAAGCGTGATGACGTAGAACGTGGTCAAGTATTGGCTAAACCAGGTTCAATCAACCCACACACCACTTTTGAATCAGAAGTTTACGTTCTGTCAAAAGAAGAAGGTGGTCGTCATACTCCATTCTTCAAAGGCTACCGTCCACAGTTCTACTTCCGTACAACTGACGTAACCGGTACTATTGAACTGCCAGAAGGCGTAGAGATGGTAATGCCTGGTGACAACATCAAGATGGTTGTTACGCTGATTTGCCCAATCGCGATGGACGAAGGTTTACGCTTCGCAATCCGTGAAGGTGGTCGTACAGTTGGTGCTGGTGTAGTAGCTAAAATCATCGCTTAATCGCGACAGAGATTAGTTTGAAAAGGAAGCTTCGGCTTCCTTTTTTGTTTTAGGGCTAGTTTTATCTACAGATTTGTGTAAAATGCTCGCCACTCTGAAGTTGAATAGTTATTTGATGACTATTTACACAGCGGGCTTGATATCCGGATTTAGATAGGTATAATGGCCCCTCGTCGACTTAGGTTGACGAATTAAATGATTAGTCGCTGAAGTTAATCATTATCATAGCGGCTCCGATTGGGAGTCGAACGGTTAAATCATCTCGCTCTGCTTTTCTATATAGAAGAAGCTAGAGGGTGATTTTTTATATGTCCATTTTAGGAGCTCTGGTCAATGCAGAACCAAAGAATCCGTATCCGCTTAAAGGGATTTGATCATCGCTTAATTGATCAGTCTACAGCGGAAATCGTTGAAACTGCTAAGCGTACAGGCGCGCAGGTTCGTGGTCCAATTCCACTACCTACTCGCAAAGAGCGTTATACCATTTTGATCTCTCCGCACGTTAATAAAGATGCTCGTGACCAGTACGAATTACGTACACACAAGCGCCTGGTTGACATCGTAGAGCCAACTGAAAAGACTGTTGACGCGTTAATGCGTTTAGATCTTGCGGCTGGTGTCGACGTACAGATTAGCTTGGGTTAATTGAGATCCTAGTAAGAAGAGGTTTGAGAGATGGCTATCGGTCTTATTGGTCGTAAAGTTGGTATGACTCGCATCTTCACTGAAGATGGTGTTTCAATACCAGTTACTGTAATTGAAGTTGCAGGCAACCGTGTTACTCAAGTGAAAACTTTAGAAACTGACGGCTACCGTGCACTTCAAGTTACAACTGGCACCAAAAAAGCCAATCGCATCACTAAACCAGAAGCAGGTCACTTTGCCAAGAGCGGTGTTGAAGCCGGTCGTGGTTTGTGGGAAATGCGTTTGGTAGACGGTGAAGGCGAGGGCATTGAAGTTGGTGCTGAGCTAAATGTTGATATTTTCGCAGACGTAGCGAAAGTAGATGTTACTGGTCAATCAAAAGGTAAAGGCTTCCAAGGCGGCGTTAAGCGTTGGAACTTCCGTACTCAAGATATGACTCACGGTAACTCTTTGTCGCACCGCTCGAATGGTTCTATCGGTCAGAACCAAACGCCTGGTCGCGTATTCAAAGGCAAAAAAATGTCAGGCCATATGGGTGCCGAGCGTGTTACTACTCAAAATCTAGTTGTAGTTCGTGTAGATGTTGAGCGTAACCTGCTACTAGTCCGTGGCGCTGTTCCTGGCGCTACCAATGGCGACTTGATTATCAAGCCTGCCGTTAAAGCTTAAGGTCTGAGGAGATAGTAATGGAATTGGTATTGAAAGACGCGCAAAGCGCTCTTGAAGTTTCCGAAACTACCTTCGGCCGTGACTTTAACGAGGCACTGGTTCATCAGGTAGTTGTAGCATACGCTGCAAACGCGCGTCAGGGCACTCGTGCTCAAAAGACTCGTGCGGAAGTAACTGGCTCAGGCAAAAAGCCTTGGCGCCAAAAAGGAACTGGCCGTGCTCGTGCTGGTTCTGTTAAAGGCCCAATCTGGCGTGGCGGTGGCGTAACATTCGCTGCTAAAACCCAAGATCATAGCCAAAAAGTTAACAAAAAGATGTACCGCGGCGCGCTGAAAAGCATTCTGTCTGAATTGGTACGTCAAGAGCGTCTGGTTGTTGTTGAATCTTTCGGTGTTGAAGCTCCTAAAACTAAAGAGCTGAAAGCTAAATTGAAAGCAATGAACCTTGAAGACGTTCTGATTGTGACTGCAGAAGTTGATGAGAACTTATTCTTAGCAGCTCGTAACCTGTACAAAGTTGACGTTCGTGACGTAGCGGGTCTTGACCCAGTTAGTCTGATCGCGTTCAACACTGTGCTTGTGACTGCTGACGCAGTGAAGCAAATCGAGGAGATGCTAGCATGATGATCCGCGAAGAACGTTTGCTAAAAGTTATTCTCGCTCCACACATCTCTGAAAAGAGCACTGTGAACGCTGAGAAGCACAACACTGTTGTTTTCCGCGTAGCTATCGATGCAACTAAAGCTGAAATTAAAGCTGCTGTTGCTAAGCTATTTGAAGTTGAAGTTGATTCAGTTCGCACTTTAGTAAGCAAAGGCAAAACTAAACGCACTGGTGGCCGTACTGGTCGTCGTAGCGATTGGAAAAAAGCCTATGTAACTCTAGCTGCTGGTGCTGACATCGATTTCGTCGGCGGCGCTGAGTAAGCAAAGGAGAATTATCATGGCAGTTATTAAGTGTAAGCCAACCTCTCCAGGTCGTCGCCACGTAGTTAAAGTGGTGAACACTGACCTGCATAAGGGTAAACCCTTTGCTGGCCTGTTGGCGAAAAAATCTAAAAGTGGTGGCCGTAACAATACTGGCCGTATCACTGTCCGTCACGTAGGTGGTGGTCATAAGCAGCATTATCGTCTAATCGACTTCAAACGCGATAAAGATGGTATCCCTGCAAAGATTGAGCGTCTGGAATACGATCCAAACCGTACAGCTAACATCGCGTTAGTATTGTATGCGGATGGTGAGCGTCGTTATATTCTTGCTGCCAAAGGCATGCAAGCTGGCGATAAGATCCAGTCTGGTGTTGCTGCCGAGATCAAAACCGGTAACGCTATGCCACTACGCAACATCCCAGTAGGTTCTGTAGTTCACGCTGTTGAAATGAAGCCTGGTAAAGGTGCTCAGATCGCTCGTTCTGCGGGGGCTTATGTACAAGTTGTTGCTCGTGATGGCGCATATGCCACTCTACGTCTTCGCTCAGGCGAAATGCGTAAAGTGCCAGTTGATTGCCGCGCGACATTTGGTGAAGTTGGTAATGCCGAACACATGCTACGCCAGTTAGGTAAAGCAGGTGCTAAGCGCTGGAGAGGCATTCGTCCTACAGTTCGCGGTGTTGCAATGAACCCAGTAGACCATCCACACGGTGGTGGTGAAGGCCGTACTTCTGGTGGTCGTCACCCAGTGACTCCATGGGGTGTGCCAACTAAGGGTTATAAAACTCGTAGTAACAAGCGCACTGACAAGTACATCGTACGTCGTCGTAATAAATAGTAAGAGGATTCGCCATGCCACGTTCTCTCAAGAAAGGTCCCTTCATTGACCTGCACTTGCTGAAGAAGGTAGAGAAAGCGATGGAAGCCGGTGACAAAAAGCCTATTAAGACTTGGTCACGTCGCTCTATGATCATTCCAAATATGATTGGTTTGACCATCGCTGTCCATAATGGTCGTCAGCACGTTCCTGTGTTCGTAACTGACGAAATGATCGGCCACAAACTTGGTGAATTTTCACCAACTCGCACTTATCGTGGCCATGCCGCTGATAAGAAAGCGAAGAAGCGTTAATACGGGAGGAATAAGATGGAAGTTTTAGCTAAACATCGTTTTGCCCGTACGTCTGCGCAGAAGGCCCGTCTGGTTGCTGATCAAATTCGTGGTTTGCCTGTTGCTAAGGCACTCGAAATTTTGACTTTCAGCCCCAAGAAAGCCGCCGTACTGGTTAAAAAAGTACTTGACTCAGCTATCGCAAACGCCGAACACAACGAAGGCGCGGATATTGATGAGCTTAAAGTAGGAGCCGTCTTCGTAGATGAAGGCCCAACTATGAAGCGTATCATGCCACGTGCTAAAGGCCGCGCTGATCGTATCATGAAGCGTACCAGCCACATTACTGTGGTTGTATCAGATCGCTAGGAGAGAGCAATGGGACAGAAAGTACATCCTAATGGTATCCGTCTGGGTATCACCAAGCCTTGGATCTCTACCTGGTACGCAGATAAATCAGATTACGCAAATAATCTGAACAGCGACTGGGAAGTGCGTAAGTTTCTTGTAGAGAAATTACAAGCTGCTTCAGTATCTAAGATTGTTATCGAACGTCCAGCGAAAAGCATCCGCGTTACGATTCACACTGCCCGTCCAGGTGTTGTGATTGGTAAGAAAGGTGAAGACGTTGAAGTATTGCGTGCTGCAGTGTCAAAACTTGCTGGCACTCCTGCTCAAATTAACATCGCTGAGATCCGTAAACCTGAGCTAGATGCCAAGTTAGTTGCTGATTCAATTGCACAGCAATTAGAGCGTCGTGTTATGTTCCGTCGTGCTATGAAGCGCGCAGTTCAAAACGCAATGCGTATTGGTGCTCAAGGTATCAAAGTACAAGTTAGTGGCCGTTTAGGCGGAGCTGAGATTGCGCGTGATGAGTGGTATCGTGAAGGTCGTGTACCTTTACATACTTTGCGTGCTGATATCGACTATTCTACATCTGAAAGTCACACCCAATACGGTGTGATTGGCGTTAAAGTTTGGATCTTCAAAGGTGAAGTTCTAGATGGAATGCTGCCACAGATTGAAGAACCGAAGCAGCAGCAACCTAAGCGCAAGCCTCGTGGTAAATAGGAGAGCCGGCAATGCTGCAACCTAAACGTATGAAGTTTCGCAAGATGTTCAAAGGCCGCAACCGCGGTCTGGCGAACGGTACCGAAGTTAGCTTTGGTACTTTTGGTCTGAAAGCAGTCGGCCGTGGCCGTTTAACTGCGCGTCAGATCGAATCTGCACGTCGTGCCATGACACGTCACATTAAGCGTCAGGGACAAATTTGGATTCGAGTTTTCCCGGACAAACCGATTACCTCTAAGCCTCTCGAAGTGCGTATGGGTAAAGGTAAGGGTAACGTTGAATACTGGGTATGTCAGATTCAACCTGGTAAGGTTCTTTATGAGATGAATGGTGTTTCTGAAGTGATCGCTCGTGAAGCGTTTGCTTTAGCTGCTGCCAAGCTTCCAATTAAGACTACCTTCGTAACTAAGACGGTGATGTAATGAAAGCGAGCGAACTGAGAGAAAAGAGCGTTGAAGAACTGAACGCTGAACTACTTGGTCTGCTGCGTGAGCAGTTCAACCTGCGTATGCAACACGCCACTGGTCAGTTGACTCAGACTAATCAACTGAAATTAGTGCGCCGTAATATTGCGCGCGTTAAGACCATTATTACTTCTAAGGCGGGTGCATAATGTCTGATAAAATCCGTACTTTGCAGGGTCGTGTAACTAGCAATAAAATGGACAAGTCCATTACTGTTGCTATCGAACGCCAAGTGAAACACCCAATTTATGGGAAATACATTAAGCGTACGACTAAGATCCATGCACATGACGAAACTAATCAGTGCAATGAAGGCGATTTAGTAGCGATTCGCGAATGTCGTCCTTTGTCTAAGACTAAGTCTTGGACCCTGGTTGAAGTAGTATCAAAGGCCTAAGTTAATTAGGTATTTAGGTAAACGGCTCCAGAATGTGGGGCCGTTTGTTTTTTAATACTATACATTCCACTTTTATGGTGTTATATTTGCGCGCCATTTTTGACTAAATTAATAGCAAAAATGAGTGTTTTTATTGTCCCATAGTGGGAATTGTGTAGTAACGATAGCGGAGCACTTAAAATGATCCAAATGCAATCGACTCTTGACGTTGCTTGTAACAGCGGCGCACGCAGAGTTCAGTGTATTAAGGTCTTGGGTGGCTCTCATCGTCGTTATGCCGGTATCGGCGACATCATCAAAGTTTCTGTTAAAGAAGCGATTCCTCGCGCTAAAGCGAAGAAAGGCGATGTGTATAACGCGGTGGTAGTCCGTACTAAGAAAGGCGTACGTCGTCCAGACGGTTCTGTCATTCGCTTCGATCGGAATGCAGCTGTTCTTTTGAACAACAACCTGCAGCCGATTGGTACTCGTATCTTTGGACCAGTGACACGTGAATTGCGTAATGAGCAATTTATGAAAATTGTCTCGCTGGCACCAGAAGTACTGTAAGGAGCTTCAAAATGGCAGCTAAAATACGTCGTGAAGACGAAGTGATTGTATTAGCAGGTAAAGACAAGGGTAAACGTGCAAAAGTTTCTCAAGTCCTTCCTACTGGTAAATTGATTGTTGAAGGCATCAATCTTGTCAAAAAACACCAAAAGCCAAACCCACAATTGGGCGTAGCTGGCGGTATTGTTGAGAAAGAAGCACCGATACAAGCATCAAATGTAGCGATTTTCAACTCTGCCACTGGCAAAGCTGATCGCGTTGGTTTCCGCTTTGAAGACGGCAAAAAAGTTCGTTTCTTCAAATCGAACAGTGAACTCGTTAAGTAATTGGAGTAAACGATGGCGAAACTGCATGATAAATACCAAGAGACTGTTGTCGCTGAACTTGCTAAAAAGTTCGGTTATACCAGTGTCATGCAAGTCCCTCGGATTGAGAAAATCACCCTGAACATGGGTGTTGGCGAAGCTGTTGCAGACAAGAAAATCATGGACCATGCTGTCCGTGATATGACTGCAATCGCTGGTCAAAAGCCAGTAGTGACTGTTGCTCGTAAGTCAGTTGCTGGTTTTAAAATCCGTGAAGGCTACCCTATTGGCTGTAAAGTGACCCTACGCGGTGAGCGTATGTGGGAATTCTTAGAGCGTTTAGTCGATATCGCAATCCCACGTATTCGTGACTTCCGTGGCTTAAGCGCTAAAGCGTTTGACGGCCGTGGTAACTACGCAATGGGCGTGCGTGAGCAGATCATCTTCCCAGAAATCGATTACGATAAAATCGATAAGATTCGTGGTATGGATATTGTTATCACTACTACTGCGAAGAATGATGAAGAAGGTCGTGCTTTGTTAGACGCTTTTAACTTCCCATTCAAGAAATAAGGGTAGCGTAATGGCAAAAACATCAATGAAAGCACGTGAAGTTAAACGTGCACAGCTCGTGGCCAAGTACGCTGAAAAGCGTGCGGCTCTTAAGACTATCATTGCAAGTCCAGCTTCTTCTGACGAAGACCGTTGGGATGCAGTACTTAAGTTGCAAGCTCTACCACGTGATTCCAGCGCTGCGCGTCAACGCAATCGTTGTAATCAAACTGGTCGCCCTCATGGCTTCTTACGTAAATTCGGCTTAAGCCGTATCAAATTACGTGAAGCAACCATGCGTGGTGAAGTTCCTGGCCTGCGTAAGGCCAGCTGGTAAGCACTTGTCACGGAGTAAGCTAATATGAGCATGCAAGATCCTATTGCGGATATGTTAACCCGTATTCGTAACGGCCAAGCTGCTAACCACGTATCGGTGAAGATGCCTTCTGCTAAGTTGAAAGTCGCTATTGCGAAACTGCTTAAAGAAGAAGGTTACATCGCTGATTACGCCGTAGCAGATGAAGCCAAGCCTGAACTGGAAGTTACTTTAAAGTATTTCCAAGGCCAACCAGTCGTTGAGACTATCCAGCGTGTAAGTCGCCCTGGTCTTCGTATTTACAAAGGTAAAAACGAACTTCCAAAGGTGATGGGCGGTCTGGGTGTCGCAATTGTGTCCACTTCTAAAGGCTTGATGACTGATCGTGCCGCCCGCCTTGCAGGCATGGGTGGCGAGGTTATCTGCTACGTAGCTTAAGGAGCTAGGAATGTCTCGTGTAGCAAAAGCACCAGTATCTATTCCAGCTGGCGTAGAGGTGACCTTGAACGAACAGACCCTTACCGTCAAAGGCGGAAAAGGTAGTCTGACTCGAGTGATCAACAATGCGGTCAATGTTGTTATTGAAGCTGGCGTAGTTAAGTTCCTCCCTGTTGAAGGCGTTGTTAACGCTTGGGCACAGGCTGGTACAACTCGTGCATTAGTAAACAACATGGTTGTTGGTGTATCTCAAGGTTTTGAGCGTAAATTAAAGTTAGTTGGCGTTGGTTACCGTGCGAAACTCGTCGGTTCTGACATTGACCTGACTTTAGGTTTCTCTCATCCGTTAGTACACAAACTGCCCGCAGGCGTTACTGCAGAGTGCCCTAGCCAAACTGACATCGTCCTACGTGGCGTTGATAAACAGTTAATTGGCCAAGTCGCTGCTGAGATTCGCGGATACCGTCCACCAGAGCCATATAAAGGCAAGGGTGTTCGCTATGACGACGAAGTAGTACGCCGTAAAGAGGCTAAGAAGAAGTAGGTAACGCGATATGGATAAGAAAACATCTCGCTTACGTCGCGCTACTCGCGCTCGTAAGAAGATCCAAGAGCTGGGCGTGAACCGTCTGGTTGTACATCGTACACCGCGTCACATTTATGCTCAGGTGATCAATCCTGAAGCTCAGGTGTTGGCAGCTGCTTCAACCGTAGAAAAAGCGGTTAAAGAGCTACTGAAGAGTACCGGTAACGTAGACGCAGCGAAAGCAGTAGGTAAATTTGTTGCTGAGCGCGCGATCGAAAAAGGCGTAACTTCAGTTGCGTTCGATCGTTCTGGTTTCAAGTATCACGGTCGTGTAGCTGCGTTAGCAGATGCAGCTCGTGAAGCTGGCCTGAAGTTCTAAGGGGTTATAAAATGGCTAAATTAGAAGCTCAGCAAAAAGACGATCTGCAAGAGAAATTGATTGCAGTTAATCGTGTTTCTAAAGTAGTTAAGGGCGGTCGTATCTTTAGCTTCACAGCACTGACAGTAGTGGGTGATGGTAACGGTAAGATTGGCTACGGCTATGGCAAGGCACGTGAAGTTCCAGCAGCGATTCAAAAAGCTATGGAAAAAGCTCGTCGTAACATTGTGACCGTTGAGTTGAATGCAGGTACTCTGCATCACCCAGTTAAAGGTCGTCATACTGGTTCTCTTGTGTACATGCAACCTGCATCACAAGGTACTGGTATTATTGCCGGTGGCGCAATGCGTGCCGTATTGGAAGTAGCAGGCGTTCATAACGTTCTGTCAAAAGCATACGGTTCTACTAACCCGATCAACATCGTTCGCGCGACTGTCGATGCTTTGGTGCACATGAAGTCACCTTCGCAAATCGCAGCTAAGCGTGGCCTGAATGTTGACGAAATTCGGGGGTAATGCACCATGGCAACTAAAACTGTAAAAGTTACTCAAACTAAAAGCGGTATCGGTCGTTTACCGAAGCACCGTGCAACCCTAACGGGTCTTGGTTTGCGTCGCATTGGTCACACTGTTGAATTAGAAGATACTCCTTCTGTTCGCGGTATGATCAACAAGGTCTACTACATGGTTAAGGTGGAGGATTAATAGATGCGTTTAAATACTCTATCTCCAGCTGCAGGCTCTAAGCATGCACCAAAGCGTGTAGGCCGTGGTATGGGCTCAGGTCTAGGTAAAACAGCGGGTCGTGGTCATAAAGGCCAAAAGTCTCGTTCTGGTGGCGGTGTACGCCCAGGATTTGAAGGTGGTCAAATGCCACTTAAAATCCGTTTACCTAAATTTGGTTTTACCTCGCGTCGCGCTATGGTAACAGCTGAAGTTCGTGTACTCGAACTGGCAAAAGTTAACGGTGATGTTATCGACTTAAACGCTCTGAAAGATGCGAACGTTATAACTCGCAACATCCAGTTTGCGAAAATTGTTCTTTCAGGTACCATTGAGCGCCCTGTGACTGTTAAAGGTCTGAAGGTAACCAAAGGTGCACGTGCAGCTATTGAAGCTGCCGGCGGTAAGATCGAGGAATAATACGTCGATGGCAAAACCAGGACTTGATTTAAAAAGCGCGAAAGGTGGACTTTCAGAATTGAAAGCTCGCCTCCTGTTCGTGATTGGTGCGATTATCGTCTTTAGAGCCGGTTCGTTTGTGCCAATTCCTGGTATTGACGCAGCTGTATTAGCAGAGCTGTTTGCTCAGCAAAAAGGGACCATCCTGGGCATGTTTAACATGTTCTCGGGTGGCGCCCTTTCGCGTGCCTCTATCTTTGCATTAGGTATCATGCCGTATATTTCGGCATCGATTATCATGCAATTGTTGACTGTCGTGCATCCTGCACTCGCTGAATTGAAAAAAGAAGGCGAATCAGGACGTAAGAAAATCAGTCAATATACCAGATGGGGTACCTTAGTGCTGGGTACATTCCAGTCGGTCGGTATTGCAACCGGGTTACCAAACTTAGTGCCAGGCCTTGTGGTCAACATTGGATTTGGGTTCTACTTTGTTGCGGTTGTGAGCTTAGTGACAGGAACTATGTTCCTTATGTGGCTAGGCGAGCAGATTACCGAACGTGGTATAGGTAACGGTATCTCGATTTTAATTTTCGCAGGTATTGTTGCTGGATTACCTTCCGCTATCGGCCAAACGGCTGAGCAGGCGCGTCAAGGTGACTTGAATGTGTTAGTATTGTTGTTGCTCGCGGTAATTGTGTTTGCAGTGACTTATTTTGTAGTGTTCGTGGAACGTGGTCAGCGTCGTATCGTCGTTAACTACGCTAAGCGTCAGCAAGGCCGTAAGGTGTTCGCTGCGCAAAGTACCCACTTACCGCTGAAAATAAACATGGCAGGTGTTATTCCGCCAATTTTTGCGTCAAGCATCATTTTGTTCCCTGGAACACTGGCTCAGTGGTTCGGTCAAAATGAGTCTATGTCATGGTTAAGTGATTTTTCACTTGCTGTGTCACCTGGACAACCGCTTTACTCATTATTATATGCAACAGCGATTATCTTTTTCTGTTTCTTCTATACTGCGTTGGTGTTTAACCCACGTGAAACAGCAGATAACTTGAAGAAGAGTGGCGCATTCATCCCTGGGATCCGTCCTGGAGAACAGACTTCGCGTTACATTGATAAAGTTATGACCCGTTTGACATTGGCAGGCGCGTTATACATAACCTTTATCTGCTTAATTCCGGAGTTCATGTTAATCGCGTGGAAAGTACAGTTCTATTTTGGCGGTACTTCACTACTCATTATGGTAGTCGTGATCATGGACTTCATGGCTCAGGTTCAGACGCATATGATGTCTCATCAATATGAGTCTGTGATGAAGAAAGCTAACCTAGTAAACAAAGCGAATTTAGATCGCTTTGGTCGCTAAGTAGCTTTACGGAGTGATGAAATGAAAGTTCGAGCTTCCGTGAAGAAGATCTGCCGTAACTGCAAGATCGTCAAGCGTAGTGGCGTTGTACGCGTTATCTGTGTTGAACCAAAACACAAACAGCGTCAAGGCTAAAAAGTAATTTGTTCAGCCCATGAATTGGGCTGAACAAAATTTTGTTTGCAAATCTGTCGACTGTCGAGTATCCTTTCGGGCTTTTCGCAGTTGGCCTTTAACTTTAAGGAGTGCATAGTGGCCCGTATCGCTGGCATTAACATTCCTGATCAAAAGCATACAGTCATCGCATTGACTGCAATTTTCGGCATCGGCCGTACTCGCGCTAGAGCAATCTGCGCGGCTACAGCAATCGCTGAAACTGCTAAGATCAAGGAATTGAGCGAAGCTCAAATAGACACACTACGCGAAGAAGTCGCTAAATACCTAGTAGAAGGTGACTTACGTCGTGAGATTTCAATGAACATCAAGCGTCTTATGGATCTTGGTTGTTATCGTGGTCTCCGCCATCGCCGTAGCCTGCCTCTCCGTGGGCAACGTACTAAGACCAATGCGCGTACGCGTAAAGGTCCACGTAAACCAATTAGAAAGTAACGGGAAGGTAAAGCAATGGCTAAAGTTCCGTCACGTTCTCCGCGTAAGCGCGTACGTAAACAGGTTGCAGATGGCATGGCTCATATCCATGCTTCTTTCAACAACACTATTGTCACCATTACAGATCGTCAAGGTAATGCGTTGTCATGGGCTACTTCAGGTGGTTCAGGTTTCCGTGGTTCACGTAAATCTACTCCATTTGCTGCACAGGTGGCTGCTGAGCGTGCAGGTGCTGCTGCTCAAGACTACGGTTTAAAAAACCTTGAAGTGTTTGTGAAGGGTCCAGGTCCAGGTCGTGAGTCAGCCATTCGTGCGCTGAACGCTGTTGGTTATAAAATTACCAACATTACCGATGTGACGCCGATCCCTCATAATGGTTGTCGTCCTCCTAAAAAGCGTCGTGTATAACGTCGTTTCATTAGGATAGTTGGAGAAAGATCATGGCAAGATACTTGGGTCCCAAGCTCAAGCTCAGCCGCCGAGAAGGTACAGACCTTTTCTTAAAAAGCGGTGTGAGAGCAATCGATTCAAAGTGTAAACTGGAAACTGCACCTGGACAACATGGCGCTCGTAAGCCACGTTTGTCAGAGTATGGTACTCAGTTACGCGAAAAACAAAAAGTTCGTCGTATTTACGGTGTGTTAGAAAAACAATTCCGTAACTATTACAAAGATGCTGCACGTACTAAAGGCAACACAGGTGAAAACCTGCTTCAGCTTTTAGAAACCCGTCTTGATAACGTCGTTTATCGTATGGGCTTCGGTGCAACTCGTGCAGAATCACGTCAGCTAGTGAGCCATAAATCAATTATGGTTAACGGTCGTGTTGTTAACATTCCATCATTCAAAGTGTCTGCGAATGATGTTGTGAGCATCCGCGAGAAGTCACGTACTCAAGCTCGTATTAAAGCGGCTTTAGAAGTGGCAGCTCAACGCGAGAAGCCTACATGGGTTGAAGTCGACAGCGCGAAAATGGAAGGTGCTTTCAAGCGCGTTCCAGAACGTAGCGATTTGTCTGCGGAAATTAACGAACAGCTGATCGTCGAGCTTTACTCTAAGTAAGGCTAACAAACAAGAGAGGACACAATGCAGGGTTCTGTTACAGAATTTCTTAAACCGCGTCTCGTTGATATCGAGCAGGTTAACTCAACACGTGCCAAGGTTACATTGGAACCACTTGAGCGTGGTTTCGGCCACACTTTAGGTAACGCGTTGCGTCGCATCCTATTGTCGTCTATGCCCGGCTGCGCGGTTACCGAAGTCGAGATTGACGGTGTACTGCACGAATACAGCAGTAAGGAAGGCGTTCAAGAAGATATCCTTGAGATCTTGTTAAACCTGAAAGGGTTAGCAGTGACTATCGAGGGTAAAGACGAGGCTATGCTTACGTTGAGCAAGTCCGGCGCAGGCCCTGTCATCGCAGCAGATATCACGCATGATGGTGATGTCACTATCGTGAATCCTGATCATATTATCTGTCACCTGACAGGTAACAATGATATCAGCATGCGTATTCGCGTTGAGCGTGGTCGTGGCTATGTACCAGCATCTGCTCGTGCACAGACTGAAGACGATGATCGCCCAATCGGCCGCTTGCTGGTTGATGCTTCTTTCTCGCCAGTTGCGCGTATTGCCTACAATGTAGAAGCAGCACGTGTAGAACAGCGTACTGACTTAGATAAACTCGTTATCGATATGACCACAAACGGTACTATCGATCCTGAGGAAGCTATCCGTCGTTCTGCAACAATTTTAGCTGAACAGCTAGATGCGTTTGTTGAATTACGTGACGTGACTGAGCCAGAGCTGAAAGAAGAGAAGCCGGAATTCGATCCGATTCTGCTGCGTCCTGTCGACGATTTAGAGCTAACTGTACGTTCGGCTAACTGCTTGAAAGCCGAAGCGATTCATTACATCGGAGATCTGGTACAGCGCACTGAAGTTGAGTTGCTGAAGACCCCTAACTTAGGTAAGAAGTCTCTTACTGAAATTAAGGACGTTTTAGCTTCTCGCGGACTGTCGTTAGGTATGCGTTTGGAAAACTGGCCTCCAGCTAGTTTAGCAGACGACCTATAAGTCTCAGGTTTGTACAGATTTAGGTTATAAGGATTAGGTCATGCGCCATCGTAAGAGTGGTCGTCAACTAAACCGTAACAGCAGTCATCGCCAAGCCATGTTTCGCAACATGGCCGGTTCACTAGTTCGTCATGAGATCATCAAGACAACTGTGGCTAAAGCGAAAGAACTGCGTCGCGTAGTTGAGCCTCTGATAACACTTGCTAAGAGTGACAGCGTTGCAAACCGTCGTTTAGCGTTTGCACGTACTCGCGACGCTGAAGTCGTTGGTAAGTTATTTACTGAGTTGGGTCCACGTTACCAGGAACGTCCTGGTGGCTATACCCGTATCCTTAAGTGCGGTTTACGTGCTGGTGATAAAGCCCCTATGGCTTACATCGAGCTAGTTGGCCGTCCAGAAGCTGCTCAAGCTGTTGATGTTGAAGCTGCTGAGTAATTAAGGTTACACTTTTAAAAAGCCGGGCAATGCCCGGCTTTTTTATGTCTTTTTTTCATTACTTCACCCAGAGTGTATTTTTCTCGATTTCTTTCGGTAGGCTAATATTCCATTTGGCCAAACCTTGCTGACTAAACATGTATTTCCCAAGATCATCTGTCACTGGAAAGATGTTTTCGGTTTTCTCGCCAGCCAGTATTTTTAACGCCATATTCGCTGCTATTTCGCCATGATGATAGCCATCGAGTACGTAGCCGCCAATATTACCCTCGGCGGAGACACTGAATCCCCAAAAACCGAAATTGGGTACTGGGGTATGTTCAGATATCCACTTTAGTAGCTGATCCGCATCAACAGAACGATTCTCTGCATCTCTTACTGTATGGTATAGCGCTACGACAATGGCGTTATAGCCTTGCTTTTTCGCCGTCAATACCTGTTGCTGCCAATCTGCTAGCTGTGACAATTGCACCAGATTCACTTCGATATCACCCAAAATACTAGAGTGTTGCTTGCTGATGTATTCTGCGGCTGAGTCTGAAGTCACACCTTGATCGAACAGCACGAGTATTTTGCGGTGTATAGTCTGTGGGAGTATGCGTTGAATGAGCAGCAGAGAGCGTCGTAGCAGCGGTCTTTCTATGACCCCTGTAAATCGCTTGTGCTCGTTGAGATGATAGGCCCTTGGGTTCATATTCACCCCGAGATATACGACAGGGATTAAGCTGTCATTGAGGCGCTGATGTAACAGGTTAACCGCATTATCATCGGCGAGAATAACCAGTTGAGGTACTTGGCTTTGGATGTACTTCCACGCTAAATCAGCTCTTTCGCTAAATTGCTCCTTTGGTATGCGCTTGGTATCCATTTCGAAATAGCTAACATTGTGTAAAGGGCTGAGCGTGTCATTAATCGCTCGGCTATATTCTTGGTCCCATTGATAGCCTTGATGATAGCTTTCGATGACGACGACTTTAGCTGCATTGGCTTCATGAGAGATGCCTACCAAGCAGATAATCAGGAAGCTTAGAATGTGTTGCAAACTAGAGTTTAGTTGTCTTATTTGAATCATACGCAGTCTTAGGTTTTGAAGCTGTCTTGAGTATAGTTCACCTTTAATTTTCTAGATTGAGATAATAAAAAAGCCTCACTAGTTATTAGGCTAGGAGGCTTATTATGTATGCTGTTGCTACTTCATCAATCGCTTACTTAGTGTCTGGTGCCTTTTGTTGGCTGTAATCCAACTTTTCGTGCTTTTGGCCCATTGCTTCGGCAACTTCTGGTGGCATGTAGTTTTCATCATGCTTAGCCAGTACTTCAGTCGCTTCTAGCTTACCATCTGCTCCAAGCACACCTTGCGCCACAATACCCTGTCCTTCACGAAATAGGTCAGGCAAGAGATCGTCATAGGTGACCTGTATTTCGCCGCCGAGTGAATCATGTACTGCGAATTGTACATGTAAACTCTTAGGATCCCGTACCATTGAACCAACAGTTACCATACCACCGACACGAATGCGCTGACCAATTTCAGGTTTAACGCCGGTGTCTGTTTTGCCGTGGACAATTTCAGACGGTGTATAAAATAAGTTTAAGTTGGAGTTCAGCGCATAAAGCAAAAGCGAAGTAATCGCGGCAACACCACCGATTAATGCTACTGCTAACGTCAGTCTTTTTTTGCGTCTTGGGTTCACGATTTAGTACTCCTAGTTTCTTTTAGGCGTTCTTCTCTATCCATTTTCTTCGCTATTTCAATTAATACCTTACGCTTTTGGCGTGCGCTGGTAATGATAAGCGTTGACAGGCAAAAGAAGGTTACTCCGTAGGATAGCCATACATAGAATGCATAGCCGCCCATATTAAAAAAATCACTGATCGAATCGAATTGCATTATTTGACCTCCTCAGCCTTAGCTAGTTCACGCACCCAAGGGCGCATGCCATTTCTTGCTAAAATTTCTGCCTTGAATCGCACAATAGTGATGGCACCTATCATGAGACCGAAGCCAAGCATATTGATTAACAGTGGATAGAGCATTTCCGTCGACATTGTCGATTTCTCGGTAATGCGGATAGTCGATGGCTGATGCAATGAGCTCCACCATTCAACTGAGTATTTGATGATTGGGATGTTAATTACACCCACGATCGCGAGGATCCCTGCAGCACGAGCCGCGAGCACTTTATCCTCAAATGAGGCATAGAGTGAGATAACACCTAGATATAAGAACAGTAATACTAGCTCAGAGGTTAAACGTGCATCCCATACCCACCAAGCGCCCCACATAGGTTTACCCCATGCAGCACCGGTAAAGAGGGCAATAAAGGTGATTACTGCACCGATAGGCGCAATCGAAGCCGCAGCCCAGTCGGCAAGTTTGATCTGCCACACTAAACCGATAAAGGCTGCTGTCGCCATACCCATGTAAGCTGCCATCGACATAGAGGCCGCGGGGACATGGATAAAGATAATGCGATAGCTATCACCCTGTTGGTAATCCGTCGGCGCAAAGGCTAATCCCCATGTTGTGCCTACAGCAATAAACAGACCGGCTAAGATCGCAAACCATGGAAATAATGTTCCTGATAACTTATATGCGCGTTCAGGATCCGCGTAAGGGTGTAACCATTTCCACATTTTAGTTAGTACTCACTCGCAGAGATGCACCAATTGCAAAAGGTGCTAAGGTTAACGATCCGACCAGCATAGCGCCTATTATAGCGAGCTGACCGTCATAGGGTAAATTCATTCCTGCCGCGTCTATGGCACTCGTTGCAAAAATGAGAACCGGAATATATAAGGGCAAAATAAGTAAGCTGAGTAACACGCCACCTTTTCTAAGGCCGACGGTTAATGCCACACCAATGGCACCTAATAGCGACAATACTGGCGTGCCTAGCGCAAGGGTCGATATTAACGCACCATAACTATTGCCATCTAAATTGAGTAGCACCGCTAACAGTGGCGCAATAATAATCAGTGGCACACCGGTTAAAATCCAATGGGCTAACACTTTGGCTAATACCAGAATGGCTAATGGCTGTGGACTCAATAACATTTGCTCTAAGCTGCCATCACTAAAGTCCGCTTTGAACAGTCTTTCAAGTGACAACATAGAGGCTAATAACGCTGCAACCCAAATTATCCCGGGTGCCACACGTGCTAACATTTGTGGCTCTGGGCCAATTCCCAGTGGGAATAAGGTCACAACCATAATAAAAAATAGCAGTGGGTTAAAAATGTCGCCGCGGTGACGAATGGCAATTTTAAGATCTCGCTGTAACAAGGTGAAAAATGCCTGGGTAAAACTGATGCCTCTTTTCATTTAGCCTGACCTTATATGAAGCGATAATCTAGACGAATTTTACGAAGCCTATCATCTTTGATAATGCCCATATCTTGGTGAGTTGTGAGGATCACACACCCGCCATTATCCGCATGCTGAATAAATAATTGCTCCAGCTCTTCGACGCCTTTTTTATCGATTGCGGTAAAAGGTTCGTCAAGGATCCAAATTTTACAATTGCTATGCCACAATCTCGATAGCGCAGTTCTGCGATGTTGGCCTGCGGATAAATGTCCGGCAAGTGCCTCTTCAAAACCTGTTAAGTTCACTTTGGCTAAAATGGCTGAGGTATCAAAGTCATCATAACCACTGATTCTTAAATTGAAATTAAGGTTTTCTTCGGCGGTAAGTTCGCATTTCACTCCCGCTAAATGGCCGAGATACAAGAGATCTTCATTGTATTCATCACGGCTGCGGTTTATGTCTTCATTTCTGTAAAAGGTTTGTCCGGCATAGGGGCGAGAAAGACCTGCCAATATGCGTAATAAACTGGTTTTGCCCGCGCCGTTAGGGCCTTCAATTTGAACAATATCACCGGCATTAATATCAAAACTTAACTCATCAAAAAGGATGCGTTCTTCGCGGATACAGGTCAGCTTGCTGGCTGACACTAATGTGGTTTCTTTAGTTATATTTGTCACTGAACCCTCTATCTCAAGCCGGAAGGAAACACAAGTTATTCTAACACAAACGTTATTGGGGGTTTACCCTTGGTTTGCACTAGATGTCAGCAATATGATGTGGTTCCAATAACCGCAATATTTATCGAACTTTTTTACGACTTGCTAATATATTAACGAATTTGTCACCCTTGTCGCCTGATTCATTTTGTGTTGAGATTCTAATCACAAAAAGATGAGATTTCTTGAAGTTTGTAGTAATCTTAGTCGGCTATAATGAGTCTGCCTAAGTAAGGGCAGCGCCGAGCTTTGTACGTATTTGCATTAGGAACATTGAACATGAAAAAACTGTTAGCAATGACTGCAGTCGCTGCTTTGACTATGTCAGTCAACGTATCAGCTCAAGAAGCTGAAGCTATTTTCAACAAGGCATGTACCGTATGCCACAGCATGGGTGTTGCTGGCGCTCCAAAAGCGCATAACGCTGCAGAATGGGAACCACGCTTAGCTAAGGGTATGGATACTCTACTGCACAGTGTGAAAACTGGTCTGAATGCTATGCCACCAGGCGGTATGTGTACCGATTGTACTGACGAAGATTACAAAGCAGCTATCGAGTTTATGTCTAAAGCTCAGTAATTTTTTCAGTGTTAATAAAAAACCGGCCAAAGCCGGTTTTTTTATGTCTGCAATAAACTGGGTTTATTGCACTTGGGTATCAAGCACTAGGTTGGCGGTATCGCCGACAGCGACTGTACTGATCTTACCTTGAAGATCGCCAGCTTGTGGTTTGATATTACCGTGTTTAGAAAGCACAGCAATCACTTCCACATTGGTAGCGTCACTCAACTTCTTATCACCACCCATACCGCTGCTGTCATCTAATGTCACCGTAATTGGGAGCGACTTAGCACTGACTTTGGTCGCCGCTAATGGGACTTTTGGTCCTTCAGTTGCACGGGCAAAGATAAAGATAGTGTCTTCAGGGCTGGCTTTAGCGGCAAGTTCTGCAGAGATAGATATAGTGACATTGACTGATTTGGTCGCACTTGCTTTCACTTGCTTGTGGGCTTCATCATTTGGCATGCCCGCCGTTTCAGACTGCATACGTAAGTTAGCGGTTTCGATAGCATTCATTAGGGCTGCGCGATCAACATCGGCACGATCGCTATCAAGGATAGTTTGCCAAGAGGCGATGGCTTTCTTGTAATCAGCCGTAAAGAAGGCATCCATACCTACAAGTAATAACGTTGAAGGATCTTGAGCATCCATAGCTAAAGATTCATCGATAATCGCTTGGATTTGCGGTGTCATTTGTTGACCCGCTTTGTAATACATAGCTGTCGCTTTTGGACCGAGCAATTCTGCATGTTTTCCGACCAATTCGATTACTTTATCGAAAGCCGCAATCCCTTTATCGTATTGGTTTGCCGATACATAAGCATGGCCTAAGCTGAACCACAGTTGGCTGTTCTCTGGTTCGGCTTTAATTTGAGCCTCCATCATCTGCACGCGTTGCATCATGATTTGGGCTGTATCCATTCCCGCATGGGGATTGGCAGGTTGCTGGGCAGTTTCAATATTCTCAAAGGCGCCTAAGTGCTGATAAAGATAGCCTGAGATAACAACCAAACAAACTGACATGATCGACGGCCATAGAATCGTCTTTGGCTTGATTTGGTTGACCAGTGAATCATCGCTCGCTTGTTTGATGTCTTGGAGTAGACTGATTTCAAGCTCTTTTTTCAATGCATCGAATTCGGCTTGATCCAGTAGCTCCTCGCTTAATTCTTTTTCAAGAGTGGCTAAGCGTTCATTGAACAATTCAAGGTTCGTTTGTTTACGAACTCCGGCTTCTTCCGTTTTCAGCAATTTTTGCTGTCTGAAATGCGGGATCCAAATCAGCATCAGGCCGACTAACATAACAAGCGCAATAAAAATCCAAAATGTCGTCATTGTTTCTATATTCACTTTAGTTTGCAGAAAGCGGAGTAACCGCTAGGCTTGGAAGCAAGATTATACGTAAAGATTGTTCATTGAACAGTAATATAAGGTAATCCCAGTACCGAAAGCTTATAGTTGGGCACTGGTTCACAAATTGATTCTTCTTGTAAAAATTGTATGAAACTTAAGTGTCATTTGTCGGTCACATGCAGAACTGAGCCTCTTCCGTGACTTTCATCAGCCTCTAAAATTGAGAATGAGACAAGTAACCCAGTTTTGTACGAAAGAGGCAGACAGGAACAATAGCAAATACTAAAATGAGCAACATTTCGTGCATTTGCGTGAATAACATGTTGTGCGTTGAGATAGAGTCTTTCTAAATCAACATATTATTGAAGACTGAGGAAAACCCATGATCCCAGAACTTGGACACTTTGCGCTGATAATAGGGGTGGCTTTTGCCTTCTTATTAATCAGCGTCCCCCTAATAGGTGTTGCCCGTAAAGATCAATACCTTGTTAGGTATGCTTGGCCGTTAACGTACGGAATGTTCTTTTTTATCACTGTATCAGTTGTCGTGCTGGCCTATAGCTTTGCCGTCGATGATTTCTCAGTCGCTTATGTGGCACATCACTCTAATTCTCAGTTACCTATCTTCTTTAAGATTTCGGCCGTATGGGGCGGTCATGAAGGGTCACTGTTGTTCTGGGTGTTTGCTTTATCGACTTGGGCTGCAGCGGTTGCCTTATTTAGTAAAGGTTTAGAGGAAGTGTTTACTGCGCGTGTACTGGCAGTATTAGCACTGATCGTGATTGGCTTTAGCTTATTCATGCTTCTCACCTCTAGCCCATTCGAACGTCTGTTCCCGATCCCTGCTGAAGGTCGTGATTTGAACCCAATGCTGCAGGATGTGGGATTAATCTTCCATCCACCTATGCTGTATTTAGGTTATGTGGGTTTCTCGGTGAGCTTTGCATTTGCGATTGCCGCGCTGATGAGCGGTCGTCTCGATTCTGCATGGGCTCGTTGGACGCGTCCTTGGACCTTAGCCGCTTGGATCTTCCTAACAGGAGGTATCGCGTTAGGTTCTTGGTGGGCATATTATGAATTAGGCTGGGGCGGTTGGTGGTTCTGGGATCCTGTTGAGAACGCCTCTTTCATGCCTTGGTTAGTGGGTACTGCGCTTGTTCACTCTTTGATTGTGACCGAGAAACGCGGCGCCTTCCGTAACTGGACCGTATTACTGTCTATCTTTGCTTTCTCTTTAAGTTTGCTTGGCACCTTTATTGTTCGCTCTGGCGTATTAACCTCAGTGCATTCATTCGCAGCCGATCCAAGCCGCGGTATGTTTATTCTGTTGTTGCTTGGCTTAGCGATTGGCGGTTCATTAACACTGTTTGCCTTCCGTGCCAGTGAAATGAGCAGTCCAGCCCGTTTCGAGCTGAAGTCTAAAGAAACCATGCTACTGGTCTGTAACGTGTTACTGACCGTTGCCGCAGGTACTGTGCTATTGGGTACACTCTATCCATTGCTCATCGATGCACTCGGCATGGGTAAAATTTCTGTAGGACCTCCATACTTCAACGCTGTGTTTGTGCCTATCGTATTAGTCTTATTTGGCTTTATGGGTATTGGTCCAATTATCCGTTGGAAAAAATCGAAAGCAGGCGAGCTTAAGCGTCAGCTATTTATCCCTGCAATGATTGCTGCGGCTATCGGTATTGTGACGCCATTTATCGTCGATGGTGTATTCAATACTTGGGTTGCCTTTGGTATCGCGGCGGCTTCTTGGATTATCCTAGCAACAGCAAGAGCGGCCTATAACATGGTCAAGTCGAAAGAAGGTGATATCAGCATCAGCCGTATGGGCCGTAGTCAGCTGGGTATGATCTTCGCGCATCTTGGTATTGCTGTGTCTGTGATTGGCGCCACTATGGTGTCGAATTACTCGATTGAGAAAAGTGTCCGCATGGGACCAGGTGTGAGCCAAGAACTTGCGGGTTATACCTTTAAGTATCTCGAGACCAAAAACGTAGTGGGTCCTAACTACACTGCAATGCAGGGACAGATAGAAGTCTACAAAGGTGATGAGCTGCTGACATTACTCAAGCCCGATCGTCGTCAATATAATGTGCGTACTATGGACATGACAGAAGCGGGTATCGACTGGGGTCTATTCCGTGATTTGTATGTGACCATGGGCGATCCAATTACCAGCACTGAATTTGCGGTTCGTTTGAACTACAAGCCGTTCGTGCGTTGGTTATGGTTTGGGGCAATTTTCATGATGATTGGTGGATTCTTCGCGGCATCGGATAAACGTTACCGTGCGAAAGTCACTGCAGCCATCGCGCCTTCGGCCGAAAAGGCAAAATTGGCAACGGCTCAATAATTGGGGAATGTATGAAGAAGTTGGTTCTGTTTATCCCATTGGTCATATTTCTCGCCATGGGGGTGTTTCTCTATAAAGGGTTATTCCTGAATCCACAGCAACTGGATTCGGCACTGGAAGGAAAGCCTATTCCGGCTTTCCAACTGGAACGCTTAGAAACACCTGCTGAGATCATTACGAATGAGCAATTAAAAGGTAAGGTGTCATTACTTAATGTGTGGGCGACTTGGTGTCCATCTTGTAAATATGAGCATCCTTTCTTAGTGATGCTAAAGCGTAAAAATCTTCTGCCAATTTACGGGATCAACTATCGCGATGAGCGTGCTCCCGCATTAGAAGAGTTGAAACGTCAGGGCGACCCCTACAACGTCAATATCTATGATAAAGATGGCCGTTTAGGATTAGACCTTGGGGTCTATGGTGCACCTGAAAGTTTTGTGGTTGATCACAACGGTATTATCCGCTTCCGTTATGCGGGTCCAATCGACCAACGCGTATGGAGTGAAACCCTTTACCCTATGATCCAACAATTACAAGCTGAAGCGGCGAAGGATGGCGCATCATGAGAACGCTGACAAAAATCATTGGTGGTCTAGTACTGTTATTCAGCATGACGACCACCGTTATGGCAACACCGGTTGATACTTATGAATTCAAAACGCCTGAAAATCAAAAGCGCGGTTTGTCTTTGGCCCATGAGCTACGTTGCCCACAGTGTCAAAACCAAAACTTGATCGACTCAAACTCACCGGTTGCGCGCGATTTGCGTCTTGAAGTGTTCAAGATGGTAGACGAAGGCAAAGGAGATGATGAGATAATCGAGTTTATGACCAGCCGTTACGGTGAGTTCGTACTCTATAACCCTAAGATGGAAACCAAAACCTACATTCTTTGGTTAGGTCCTATAGGTTTGTTATTTATGGGGCTAGTGATTGGTTTTATCTTCATTCGTAAACAACGTATCAGCGGTAATGTGCCGAACGAAATTAGCGAAGAAGATCAGCGAGAGTTAGATACCTTGCTAAAGCGTAATACTAAATGAAGCGTAAAGTCATAACGGCATTAATGTTGTCATCGCTCTTTTCGTTACTTGCTGGTGGGGTCGCGCATGCGTACCCCGGCATGCAGCAAACGACTAAACCGATGGAATCAACTGTTGATTTGATCAATGTCTTGCCAAAGACTTTCCCAATAGATCCTGTCACCTTTAATGACGTCGATGGTAAAACCATCGACTTCAGTCAATTTAAAGGTAAGATCATTATGGTGAACATGTGGGCGACCTGGTGTCCACCCTGTGTAAGGGAGCTGCCAGCAATCGAAAGGCTAGCGACTAAGTTCAAAGCTGAAGACTTCGTACTATTACCTATCTCTATTGATGCAGAAGGTAAGCAACAGGTCCAGCCGTTCTTAAGCTCATTAGGTATGCCAAATTTCAACTCTTACTACGATCAGCCACAAAGTCTTGGGGATGTTTTTCCGCTCGATACGATTCCAGCGACATTTATTCTCGATCAACAGGGCCAATTGATAGCTTTTGTTCGATCTTATGTTGATTGGGACGATGCCAAAGCTATCTCACTAATCCAAGGTTTTATCGATAAAGGCATTAAAAAGCCCAATTAATCGACACTCTGCACGTAAAAGAATCGCCATTGTTTAAAAGATCGCCATGCGATCTTTTTTCATTAAAAAGCCCTTGCACAAAATCTCCTGCTCCCTATAATGCGCATCCACTGACACGGCAGACAGCGAAAGCCAGCTGACGAGTTAGGTTGAATTGAGTAGCTTTTAAGCATTTAATTCAACCGCAGCAAGAAGTTGAAAATACTCCTTGACGCGAAACGGGAAATGCGTAGAATACGCAGCCCTAGCCACCTGGAAGCGTTCGACGCTCAGTGTGGTGCTCAAGTTCTCTTACGAATATTGAGTTGCTCTTTAACAAGATAAAACAAGAAATCTGTGTGGACACTCACAGGTGTTGAGTTAATCGAAACTGCTTAACCTTTGGGTTGGCAGTCAAAAATTTAAATCAATGTAACAATGAGTGTTCATAGCAATATGTACAGTTTGTTTCTTTTAGTGAGAAACAAAAAATCAGAATTCATTGAGCCGCTGAAGTCGCAAGACGGACGCAACAAAACTTTAATTGAAGAGTTTGATCATGGCTCAGATTGAACGCTGGCGGCAGGCCTAACACATGCAAGTCGAGCGGCAGCACAAGGGAGTTTACTCCTGAGGTGGCGAGCGGCGGACGGGTGAGTAATGCCTAGGGATCT
>NZ_JAUOES010000040.1:0-25307 GCF_031932065.1 Shewanella scandinavica | reverse complement strand
ATTTAGGTGTGTTTATTGTTAAGCAAATACTTAAATTCCAAGAATGATTGAAATTGAGTTATTTGCCCCAAGATAGTCTTAAGTGCTGCAGTTTTGTAGCGTCCATCACTGAGGTCAATGCCATGCTTTATGATTTAACGGTTGTACAATTTAGCAAGATGCTGAAAAATTTAAGCGTTATTCTTGAAAAGGGCGAATGCTTCGCAAACCTCAAGAAAGTCGATATGGCGGTGCTATTAAACTCACGTTTAGCACCGGATCAATTTAACCTTATTCGCCAAGTTCAGATTGCCTGCGATACTGCCAAAATTGGCGTGGCACGTTTGACCGATAACTTAGATACAGTGCCAAAGCACGATGATAGCGAAACGACTTTAGCTGATTTGCAAGCGCGTATTAGCTCTGTATTAGATTACTTAGCGACGTTCAAAGCGGATGATTTTGCTAATGCGGCTACGATCCATGTCTCACAACCACGTTGGGAAGGAAAATATCTGACGGGTTATGAGTTTGCTATTGAGCATGCGATTCCGAACATTTACTTCCATGTAACAACAGCCTACGCGATTTTGCGCCACAACGGTGTTGAAATTGGCAAGAAAGATTACCTTGGCGCTATGCCATATAAGTCGTAAATCTAGGCTAGATGTAGTACTGTTGCGCAGCCTAATTGTTGCGCAGCAGCGCTTTGCCGCTCGAGCTTACCAACCTTTCTGCATTACCACCTGTTTTTTCTCTACCTATGTTATGCCGCTTTGTCGCTGGAAATTTAGGGCTCGTTAGGGTCTGTTACGCCGATGAAGTCAATCAATACTCAGTTTTTCATTTCGACCTTACGTCTCGATTATTTTTATCCTGTTAGCATGTGATTTAATTTTGTTGGCTTAGGTAAATGATATGGGCCGTAAGTTTATGAGTCGCCAAATTATCTATTACTTAAATAGTGAATGGCGAATTGACTCATTATAAAGATGACCTGTTTGTTCGTTTTGAGCAGGGATTTACTGGAAGAGTCTATTTAAGGTTCTAATTAAAGGAGTTAGCTATGTCTATCGAATCTCAAGCCGTCGAGAGTCCAACGGATGCAACGACAACTAAGAGCAAGAAAGCAAAAAAAGCCGCCATTACTAGTGGTTTGCGCCTCAAAGACAAGTTGACCCAAGACACTCGCCGCCGAATTGAAATTCTGCACGAGCAACGCCAACTATCCAATCGTTTCGGCGTGGATATAGAAATTGACTAAAGCCATTGGCTTGTCGCTAAGTATTGGATATCACATCTAGATATTTAGCCAGCATGTACAGCTTCACGACGCCCGTCGTGGGGCTTGCTCACTCTCCTTAAACATTCACTTCTTAAATTCATATTCCATTATCGTGACCATCTCGCCCATATAATCTTCCCGTGAAATCTTTGACCAACCAAGCGTTTGATAAAATTCTGCTTTGTCTGCGGTAAACAAATAGATTTTTTGTAATCCGAGTGCTTTGGCATAATCAACGACGGCATTGACTAATAATTTCCCTAAGCCTTTATTTCGATAGTGTGGATTAACATACACATTGGCCAGCCAAGGGCTTAAGTCGGTTCGGGTATCCATATCTGCTGCGGTTAATGAGGAGGAGCCCATGACTTGGTTAGCATCTTCACAGATAAACATCTTAGGAATGGCGGCGTCGGTGAGGTACTCGCTCATCTGCTCAATGAGTGTGGTGACTGTGGCGTCCGCGGAACTTAAATGTGCCCATTCTTGATGATGCCATTGTGCCAGCTGTGGAATGTGCTGCGGGGCCGATTTTAGGTCGATAACTTTCATATAAATCTCTGACGTGTGTTATGCAAAGGGCTTAATGGTGCGACATTATGGCGCGAATACTTAAGTCTGTTCGCTGGTCTGAATGATGTGGCGGCAGGATTAATTAAGCACGGTTTGGCTGAGTATACCGCTTAACTTGGGATCGGCAGAAATACGCTGGCTTCGAGTCCACCTTGTTGCGCGTGGCTAAAGCTAAGTTCGCCCTGATAACTGTCGACGATATCTTTGCAGATTGATAATCCTAAGCCATGGCCTTGAATGCTTTCATCTAACCGAATGCCGCGCTCGATGATAATCGACAATGCGGCATCGGAGACGCCTTCGCCATCATCGCTGACTATGATCCCATAACCTGCGGTGGGAGCCGTTTGATGCACTATACGGATCTCAATGTTCTTGCGGCTATGTTTGCAGGCGTTATCCAGTAAATTGCCTAAGAGTTCGAGTAAGTCATCGCGGTCAAATGGCATCACTAAGCCACTCGTGTAATGGCTATGAATAATGCGGTCTGGGTAGATACGCTGCATCACTTGAATCAGCGGCGCGAGGTCGTCATCGAGCACGGTATAACGCCCCGGAGTGGACAGCCCGACAATCTTAGTGCGCTTAAGCTCTCTCTCGATGATGTGGTGCAGATTTGCGAGCACCTTGCTGCCCTCACTCCTCTGTTCCGGTGGAAGGCTTTCTAGGTAGGACTGCAGCCCTTGTAGCGGACGTTTCATTTCGTGGGCTAAGTTACCTAGGGCATTACGGGAGCGTTGCACTCGCTGGCCCAATTGATTGACTAAGCGATCTATCTCCTCAATCAGCGGGATGATTTCGCTCGGCATTTGGTCTGGACTGATTTCTTGCCCTTGGGTGCGCATCTGCCGTATGGCTTCTGGCATCTGCTCTAAGGGTTTAAAGCCGCGTTTCAATAGCTGATACTGCGCCATTAATAGAATAACAATCGTGAGCAACACCGCCGTGCTGGCAAAGGCTAAAAATTGCACTTGGGTCTGTTCGAGCTCGCTGATGTCTTCTGTCACCCACAGGGTAACTAATTGATCATCTTTGATTACGGCCTGACTGAACATCAGCCAATGTTCTTTGCCGACAAACTCAGTGGCTTGGTGGTGCTCACCGGCGGTCAGTTTTGGCATGTCCACGTTATGGTCGAATAGGGAGCGTGAGCGCAGGGTTTGTTCGCCGATTTGAATTGCAAAATAATGCCCAGAATTAACCCTGTGGTACACATTGGGCAAGCGGTCGGTGGTGAGCGCCCAGTTGCCATCGGGATGGTTATTCAGGGCGGAGATCAGGCTGTCGGCATCGTGCTGCAATCGCGAGGCAACAAAATCTTGGGTCAATATTTGGATACCTTGGTACAGAAAATACAGTAACAGCACCATGGCAAAGGTGAGCGTGATCAGCAGATTGCGCGTCAGATAACCCTTGAGTGAATACACGCCTTTTACTCCTTGAGTCGATAACCTTGGCCGCGACGGGTTTCGATATAATCCTTGCCTAAGCGCTGACGCAGGCGGTTGACGTACACTTCGATGACATTGCTGTCTTTGATTTGATCTTCTTCGTAAATGCGTTCACTGAGCTCTGACTTAGAGACGATTTTGCTGGGATTGACCATTAAATAATGCAGTAGGCGATATTCAATCTTAGTCAGCTCTATCACTTCACCGTCGACATTGGTGACGGCTTGTTTGTCGACATCGAGGGAAACGCCCGCATGTTGTAACACATTGTCGGCGCGGCCAAAGTGGCGGCGGATCAACACTTCGAGCCTTGCGAGTAGTTCTTCAATGTGAAAAGGCTTGCCGAGGTAATCATCCGCACCCGCCTTGAGACCGTCGACCCGCTCGTGCCACGCATCACGAGCGGTGAGAATAAGCACTGGCATGGCTAAGCCTTTTTGTCGCCATTGGCCGAGGACTTGTAAACCGGGTTTGCCAGGTAAACCCAGATCGAGAATCACGGCTTCGAAGTTTTCTTCTTCGCCTAAAAAGGCACCGTCGATACCGTTATCGGCGTGCTCGACGGTATAACCTGCCTTGTTAAGGGCGGGAATGAGGCGCGCGACCAGATCGGTATCATCTTCAATCAATAGCAAACGCATCAGTCGACCTTTTCCTTTAGCCACTCGCCAGTTTTGGCGTCAATCTTGATTTCATACACTATGCCATCGTCACGGAGGATTTCGAGCTCGTAGATGATCCTGCCATGTTTTTGCTCGACTTCGAGATCGAGCAACCGTCCTTTTAGCCGTGATTCATAGCGTTGCATTATGGTGTCGAAGGGCAAAACCTTGCCCTCCTTAACCCACTCGACCACCTTGTTTGAAAGATCATCGTCGTGGGCATTGCAGCTGGGGCTGCTAATCATCCCAACGGCCAAAGCCAGGAATATTAACGGTATCTTCATCGAATATGCCCTTTTCTGCGAGGTTGTGACAATTGCTGCATTGACTGAATGAGCCGACTTTGGGGTTATCTTGCACCATACGTCTTGGGATCTCATCGTGTTTGCGAATAAAAAATGCCTGTTCTGTGATCTTCTGCGGCCCAGCGCCTGCAAGCAGTGGCGTGCTGTTTTTCATCACCTTACCATTTTGCGCCGCATGTTGAACCAGATATTCCTCAATCCTAGCAGTGACTTGAGGATCTAGGCTGGCGTTGTCACCAAAGTGATTCTCAAGATTGGTGGTAATGGCGCGCCATTTGTCGGCGGGGAGTAAGTTCGCGGGATAAGCCATGTGGCAGCTGCCACATTCTGCCGTATATTCCGCATTTTGTGGAATGGCGCGGCTAAGCCCGCGGCCATCGTCCGCATAGCCTGTGCCGGTTAAGGTTAGGCAGATACCGATAACACCAATGGCTAATGCCGCAGCTGTGAGTGATGAGCCTAAGAACCAGCTAATAGGGTGTGCTTGTTTAGTCATGACATCTTCCTTTTTGTGCCGTTACCTTCTGTTGAAGGTATTAATTGCTCTAATTGAATGAGTGATAAGGTCGAAATTTGGCGGTTATTGCAGGCTTAACCAGAGTAAGGCATCGCCTTTTTCCTGTGGCGTGCAGTCGCGTTTAAAGGTCCAGTTACAGTTACGGGTAAACCATTTCTCGATTTTGGCTGAGTCGGTTAACCGATCTGCGGTAATCGACGGCGCCATAGGGTCAATGGGTTTACGGGTATTTTGGTGCATCCCCATGTCGGTGACTTTGGCGGTATGGCAACTGGCGCAGCTGCGACCGTCCATGTCCTGTAGCCAAAGCTTTTGTCCTGCGGCGGCGGTAAAGGGTCCTGCGCCTTGGGCTTGATAACTTTGCAGCTGCGTGCCAATACGCTCGGCGCTCAGTGGCAGGCTTTGCACTTTACTGTTGGCGGCGCTAACGCTGAGGCTAGTCAGCAGCAAGGTTGAAATCGCGACAAGGGCAAGGCGACTTTTAATCGTGTGTCTGGTTAATCTGTTCATAGGGCATTCCTTTTAGGCTGGATGTCTTGTTGCTAAGCAAAATGGTTAACGTATTAATCTTCTTGTTCCACAGGGCGTTGTTTCTTGCCCGTGACCATGGCTCTGACTAAGTTTTCTTTGTGTAACAGGCTGCTGACGATGACGCCGCCAACGTGGATGACCACAAGGAACACTGTGAAGTTGGCAAAGAATTCATGGACTTCTTTTATGGCGCCTTCGGGCCAAGTGGCGAAAAAGCTTGTGGCTAATGGGCCGTGTCCGTCGGTGGCGTACAGTGCCATGCCTGAGAATCCCGTGATGGCGATGCTGGCAATCAAGGCCACTATCATCATTGCTCCAGCGGGGTTATGGCCTATGTAGTCTTTGGCTTTGCCTGTGATGAGCCCTTTGAGGTACACCAGCACTTCTTTAGGGCGAGTGATAAAGTTGCTAAAGCGCGCATTGTGGGTACCAATCACGCCCCACAGCAGACGAAACACCAGTAAAATTAAGATGCTATAACCTGCGTAACTGTGGATGGTCATCCACTCGTCTTCGCCTTCAGTGAGGTAGGCTAAGGCAAAAAAACCGACGAGTGACCAATGGAATATGCGGATCAACAGGTCCCAGACTTTGATGGTTTGCAGTGTGTTTGATGACATGGTGTGACGCTCCTAAGTTGGTTTAGGTGTAGGCTACTTAACCCAAACTTAAACCTCGCTTAAATTTTGAGGCGCGAACATTCAGTGAGTTGATGGGGTTGAGTGACATGGGAAGTTGGTAAAAAATGTGCGTCGAGTGAATGTTAATGAACTTGCTAAAGCCGATGTCAGTGAGTGGCGAGCAGGTGAAACCATTTTGCTCTCAGGTAAAATTTTAACCGGTCGTGATGCTGCCCATAAACGTATCCAAGATATGTTGGCGCGGGGAGAATCTTTCCCTGTTGATTTCCATAATCGTTTTATCTATTACGTCGGCCCAGTCGATGCCGTAGGTGATGAAGTGGTTGGCCCTGCAGGTCCAACGACATCGACTCGTATGGATAAGTTTACCGACATGATGCTAGAGCAGGCTGGTTTACTCGGCATGATTGGTAAGTCTGAACGTGGCACAGAAACCGTTGAGTCGATTAAAAAGAATAAGGCCGTGTATTTGATGGCCGTAGGTGGTGCAGCTTATTTAGTGGCAAAGGCTATTAAATCTGCCAAGGTTCTCGCTTTTGGCGATCTTGGAATGGAAGCCATTTATGAGTTTGATGTTGAAGATATGCCAGTGACAGTTGCCGTCGATAGTTTAGGCGGAAATGTACACGAAACCGGGCCAAAAACCTGGAAGCTCAACATTGCTGAAATGACTGCCTGATATTCACCCCTGCAAGTCAGGTGATCAAAAGCAATATTAATGGCGACCAACAGATGTTTATCTGTTGGTCGCCATTTTCATTACCATTTTAAAAAGGATTAACTCAGCAAATCAATATTAATGAGTTTGTACAATCGGCTTGGACGTCCACCCGTTTTATAGTTCAATACCATTTTTATCACCCCTTCAGATTCAAGATATTCTAAATAGCGACGGATAGTGATACGACTAACGTTCATGCGGTCACTGATATCGTCCCCAGAAAAATCAGTGAGTTGCTCCTTTCTTAGGATTTCTTTCAGTGTATCAAGCGTATTGGCATCGATTCCTTTCGGAGTGCGTCTCATCGGGAGGCTAGTATTTTTCCCGAGGATATTATCAATCACACTTTGATCCATGGTTTCATGGCTGGCCAGCTTTTGCCTGTATAACTTGTAATCATCGAGTGCTTGGCGAACCCTTGACATACGTAGTGGTTTTACAAGGTAATCACTCACGCCGAGTTGTACGACTTGTTCTATGGTCGTCGCCTCGAGTTCAGCGGTTGTCATAATGAAATAACAACCAGCACCTTGGGCACGCAGTTCTTTGATGACATCGATACCGCTGCCATCGGGTAAGGTGATATCCACAAAAACCAATTGAGGTTTGTAGAGGTTGTAGTGCATCAGCGCCTCTTGATAGGTTTCACTGACGACAACCACCTCAAAGTCTGGATGCTGGTGAATGATGGATTCCAAGGCGTAACTTGCCTTGGGATCATCCTCAATAATCATGGTGGTGACTTTCTGCCTCATAGCGTTTTACTTCGCTCTTCTCTATGTATATGGAGAATAAAGTAGTTTTATTCTCGGTGTATTCCCAATCGAGACTTCCATTAAACTGCTTTACTAGCTCATTAACCAGATATAAACCAATGCCTGATTGTTCCTGATCGGTTTTACTTGTGACACCAAAGTCAAAAATAGCATCAGCTATTTCAGGTTTAATGCCGGCGCCGCTATCTTGCACTTCTAGAATAATATGCTGACTGTGATCACTAATGTAAACCTGTACCTCAGGTGGTGCATTATTGCGATTATTCCAAGCGGCAAGAATGGCATTGTCGATGAGATTGCCAAGAATCGTGGCTAACTTTTCAGATACCAACTTACTGTAATCTTGGAAATTATTATCCTCATCGAGCGTATATCTCACGTTAGTTTCAGTCGCTTTATTGTATTTTGCCAGCAGAATAGAGGCGACCAAACTGTTATGAATCGAGCGTACAATATTACCAATGATTCGTTGATGGCCTTTACTTTCGTGGTCGATAAATTCTATGACCTCATCATAATGCTTTAGCTGGAGCATACCGGAAAGCACATTGAGTTTGTTTGAATACTCATGGGTTTTACTGCGTAGCTGCTCTGAATAGTTTTTATAATGAAGCAGCTCTTTTTTGAGTTCATTGAGCGCCATATCGGCAAGAAAAATAATCACATAACCGTGTTGCTCTTGGTTGACTTGCCATGGATAAATACACACGCGGTAATCGAGCTTACCTAGGCGTATCCGTTCGGAGGAGGCTTCTTTATTGCAGGCTTTGGTTATCTGACTGAGTGCCGCTGAAAAGTGGGACAAGGGTTGTCCTATGTAGTCCGTTTTACTCATGCTCCCCATAGGTAAGATCTGAGCCGCGATGTCATTGATAGCTGAAATGGTAAAGTCATTGCCGACAGAAATAATAGGATCATGGATAGCATTAAAAATGCGATCATGCTCCAGTAATCGCTTCATGACTAACTCTGGTTCTAGGTATTGCATGGTGTGTTTTAACTTTGATAACACCATGATAATCAAAAATATTGCAATCATTAAAACTAAGATGACAACAAAGAGAAGATTAGCATTACTTTGAAGGAAGAGGAGACTCACTTTTTGAGTAAGAATACCAACACATACCGCCCCAATGACTTCGCCATTACTGACGATAGGGGAGAAGCTGCGAATCGCAGGACCTAGGGAGCCTGTGGCAAAGGTGCTGACCTTGATCCCCTCGCTTAGTACAGGGTTAAGATCATCGCCCACAAATGGCTTATACAACTTGTGTTCATCGGGGTGGCTTAAGCGAATACCTTCCTTATTAACCACCACAATAAAAGATACGCTAGTCTGAGCGCGTAAGTTTTCAATGTAAGACCGGATAGAGACTTCTGGTGTGACGTTTGAGTGCTCAACTGCAGCGATAACCACAGGATCCATCGCAAGGATGCTGGCTAATTCTAATCCGCGTTGCTTAAGACTTTCATCATGAGTGATTTTTAAGATATGAAAGGTGGCTGCCACCATGACGATTAAGATCAACACCATTGCAATAAAAATACTGGTAATAAAGTATTTCTTGAATTTCATCGGCTTAAATAAGTCGAATCGCTTTTTGGCGGCAAGCATAAATAATCCTGTCGGTTAGGAAGAAGTTTCACATCTAAAGTATCTTATACCAATCACATTAAATCTCTAATCAGTTCAGAGCCTCACAGGTATCTCAATCCAAGGCGCATTGACGCAGAAATGGTTATTCCCTTTTAAGTCAATGCAACACCGGAGTGGGATGCCTGTGTGGCTCCCTGTGAGTTTATTCTCAGCGCATAAAAATAGTGGGTTATCATATGAGAGAAAGGCGTGACATTGGCATCCATTAACTGGCTTCTGGCCGGAGTCATCACAAGATCCATGTAGACAACATTAAGATAATTTAAAGCCTTGTAGAGAAGGCTACAAAACACAGAAAGATATGTTTTTGTAATGAATACTTTTAATTCAAATTTTTAATTATTGCGAAACTCGGTTATAAAGCTATTTGATAAGCTTAAAAAAGGGAACACATTAGCAAAAGCTACTGTCCCCTATTTAATCCCTAAAAACTTAATCTTCTCGGTCAATAATTTGTGGGTCTGGACTTACCAGCAGCAAATCATTTTCATCTGTCGCAAAAATAAATTGATATTTGCTGCCGCCAGGATTTTGAATATTGTTTTGCAATTGAATAGTTTGCCCATCAGAGCTGACGGTCACTGTGTCAATATGGCCATCGAAGGGATTGGTAAATCCAGCCCCTGTTAAGCGCAGCCCTTTTGGTGAGTTGGGTTGATTGACTAACTGATACGTTACCGTGGTATTTTCAGTTAATTCAACATTGCCATCACATTCAATGCCCGATTGTGTGTAGCCGAAATGCGCTTGTTTTTGAGTATCAAGCGTGACAGATAATTCAATAGGATTAGCAGCATTACAAACCGGTAGTGCAGTTGTATTTAATAGCAGTCTATCGGTATCAGTAACTATGGCGGCACCTTGGTATTGCGCTATGGTGGTTTGCTGACCAAACAGGGCGAGAATATTATAAACTTCAGTTGCGGTGAGATTGTTTATTAATATCTCTTTGTCGAAACTCACCTGTTGATCAACGGTTACACTATTAATGAACTGAGGTAAGTTGTCACCGAGTGCGTCGAGCGCTGAAGGGGTATTTAATACCACTTGTAAGTCAGCGCTGTTTTTTATTTTAGCCAGTGCCAAGTCAATGTCTTGTTGAGTGGCGGCTTGGGTGGATAACGATGCCGTTAGAGCAAGCAAAAGTAGTGTTTTTTTCACGATAATTCCTTTTAATTTAAAGTATTACTTAGGATGTGCAAATCGATTGTAAAGCTTTTTGGTAAGCAGATAAAGAAAAATGGAACTGGTATAACTCATTCAATGAAGAGTTAACATTTACTGAGTTGTTGGTGTTGAATTGAGCCTTTGGGGCTAGGGCGAGCTTTAAATGTCAACTAAAGCTCACTTGTTCACCTCTTGGTGTTACGGTAGATTCTGCCACCTCAATTGAGTGAAGTTTGGGATTAGCATATCTATGTTTGCCGCCGTCATGCGCGCTTTCATCAGCCGCAATCCGAGTCGTAAATCTTTTTTTATTTATGCCGTTTTATTATTTTTGACTGAAGTCTTAATCGCTTTATATGCGCCTGCGGGTTTTATCCGTGGTTTTGTGGGCGATGTATTGGTGGTGATCTTACTGTTTTGCATGGCGCGCGTTGTCGTTCCTTTTACCCATCCAGTAGAAAATACCGCAGCAAAAAACACTGGCGATGGCATTAAGCGCTTATTTCAAACTCCTTGGCTGGCGTTTGCGGTATTGCTGTTTGCCTTTGCTATCGAGTTTGGCCAGTATTGGGGTTTAGTCGACAAGCTAGGCTTGGGCGGAAATAGCTTGGCGCGGATAGTGATAGGTAGCCATTTTGATCCACTCGATCTCGTGGCATATTTTGTCGGTTACTTGATCTTATTGGGTTGTTATTGGAAAAGCCGCCAGCCCTAGTGATTTGAATCCGCAAGAGCCGCGTGACATGTGTTTTCGCGGATAGGCGAGATAAGTGGGGTAAAGGATGCAACCTATAACGGCATTTTCACTGCTAACAGCACGTACTAATGGATTTGAGCTTAATCCACTGAAAATACCTTTGTATTTCAATGGCCAACATACTCATGCCTTTATTGCTGGTCGAGTGATTGAAGGCCAATATCGCTGCGTTTTACCCAATAAAACCTCGGGGTATCTGGTCATCACTTCTTTTGATTGTCCCTTCGAAGAATCAACCGAGTTTAGCCTGTTTGATGAAGCGTTTAAGCTCATTGCGACGACATCTTTGGCGCAAATGTATGATTCGTTTTTACTGCACTCACATTGGCCGATAGCCGATAACCGCTTGCGACTGCACTATTACGGTCAGTTTGTGCTGGATTTAGTCATTAGTGCGGGCAGCTCTTGGTTAACGGCGCGGCCGAAACTTAAGCTGATTGAAGTTGTTAATCCCCAAAGCGATCCGCAAACGGCCGCCGCTATGGCCGAATTGGCTCAGCGTTTAGCGGCCATCGAAAAGTCTCTAATGTGGGACTAAAAACGGCGTCATCTGCTGATTTAACCATGCCATAAAGACTTGCAGGCGTTTAGATAAATGCCGCCTGTGTGGGTAGAGCAAGCTTACAGGCATTGGCGGCGCTGGGTAATTTTGCAGGATCTCGACCAACTCTCCAGTGTGTAAATATTTAGCCACCCCTATGCTGGGAACTTGAATGATCCCCAGCCCCGCCAAGCAGGCTGAGCTATAGGCATCGGCATTATTTACCGTAATCAATTTAGGCAGTTGGATAGTAAGGTTCGCTTGATGAGTGTGGGGATCTTGATATTCAAAGCCTGAGTCAGTGCCACCTAATTGGCTTACGTAGTGGACGAGTTTGTGGTTGTGTAAGGTGAGATCCTCAAGGCTTTCGGGTTTACCGTATTTGGCAATATAGGCTGGGCTGACACAGTTCAGCATCTTAAAATGCCCCATTTTTTTCGCTATTAATCCTTCTTGCTGCACACTGCCGACCCTAATCACACAGTCGAACCCTTCGGCAATGACATCCACCTTACGATCTGTGCTGCTTAGTTCAAGCTCGATATGCGGATATTGCTCAATAAATTCAGCCAGTTTAGGGAGCACTAAGTTGCGGGCAATGCCTGTCGACATATCGACTCTGAGCCGTCCCGACACTTGCTCGGCTTGCAGTTGGAACAGACTTTCTAATTCTTGAAATTCCGCCAGTAAACTTTTACAGCGCTCATAACAACTCTGGCCATCTTGGGTTAAGCGTACCGTCCGCGTGGTGCGTTGCAACAAGCGCGCACCCAGAAAGGTTTCGAACTGCGCCACCACATTCGACACATGGGTTTTCGATAGGCCTAAGCTGGCGCTCGCTTGGGTAAAGCTTTGTAATTCAGCGACCCGCATAAAAATTTGCATGGCTTGCAGTCTATCTTGCACGGCGATTGTCCTTTATTGGTTAACAGTCTTAGCATTTATAGTGTGTTTATCTCGTTAATTGCAAGTAATAAGCTGTGTGCAGTTAATTAGGCCTCAAGGCTTAGGTTCCACTTCCAGCGACGATTATAAGGACTGACCATGAACACGACTCCAATTGCACTTATCACTGGCGCTAGCCGCGGTTTAGGTAAAAACACTGCCCAGAAATTAGCGGCTCAGGGGATAGATATTATCCTTACCTATCAAACGAATGCCGCAGCGGCCGCTGAAGTGGTTGCCGAGATTGAATGGCTGGGACGCAAAGCGGTAGCACTGCCGCTGGATGTGAGCGATAGCGGCTCATTTGCCGAGTTTGCCATCCAAGTTAGCACTGTATTAGCTCAGACTTGGCAGCGGGAGTCGTTTAACTATTTGATTAACAATGCTGGTATCGGGATTCATGTGCCTATGGCGGAAACCAGTATCGAACAGTTCGATACCTTGATGAACATCCACGTCAAAGGACCGTTCTTTTTGACTCAAACCTTATTGCCACAGCTGATGGATGGGGGAAGCATTGTCAATATTTCCACCGGCTTGACGCGTTTTGCGATTCCCGGATTTGGCGCCTATGCCACTATGAAGGGTGCGGTCGAAACTATGACTAAGTATTGGGCGAAGGAGTTAGGCCCACGGGGTATTCGGGTCAATGTGCTTGCCCCTGGGGCGATTGAAACAGATTTTGGCGGCGGTGCTGTACGGGATAATGAACAGATGAATCAGTTTTTAGCGCAGCAAACTGCGTTAGGACGTGTGGGCTTGCCTGACGATATCGGCGGCGCGATTAGTGCCTTGTTATCGCCAGCGGCCGCTTGGATTAATGCCCAGCGTATCGAAGCCTCAGGTGGTATGTTTCTTTAGGTTTTTTATAAGCATGTGATTTATTTATATGTGAGATAGAAATAAAGAAAGGGCGAATAGCCCTTTCTTATTTATGTGACTTTTACACAGCAATCACTGCGAATGCACCATCTTCAACAACGCTTAGCTGCAACCGCTAAGGACAACTGCTGTAGCAGGTTAGAGACGTCCTTTATAGAAAGTATCTTAGATAAAGCCTCTTAGATAAATCTCCTAACAAAGTCCCTTAGAAGAAACCCAGTGGATTCACATCGTAACTTACCAAGAGATTCTTCGTATTTTGATAGTGGTTGAGCATCATCTTATGGGTTTCGCGGCCAATACCGGATTTTTTGTATCCGCCAAAAGCGGCATGGGCAGGATAGGCATGGTAACAGTTAATCCACACGCGGCCCGCTTGAATGCCGCGTCCCATACGTTGAGCCGTGTTCATGTCTCGCGTCCACACTCCAGCGCCTAAGCCATACTCAGTATCGTTAGCGATCGCTAAGGCTTCGGCTTCATCTTTGAAGGTGGTGACTGAAATCACAGGGCCGAAGATTTCCTCTTGGAAGATACGCATCTTATTGTGGCCTTTCATAATCGTCGGGCTGATGTAATAACCTTCGCTTTGGCCGCCATCGAGTTGGCAAAGTGTGCCGCCCAGTAGCACTTCTGCACCTTCAGCCTTACCTATGGCTAAGTAGCTTAAGATTTTATCGAACTGTTCTTTAGAGGCTTGAGCGCCAACTTGAGTGTCGGTATCTAAGGGATCACCTTGCTTAATGGTTTGCGCACGGGCGAGCACTTTCTCGATAAAGCGATCGAAAATCGATTCTTGGACTAGCACCCGAGATGGGCAGGTACAGACTTCACCTTGGTTAAAGAAGGCCAGTAACATGCCTTCGACGGCCTTATTTAAATATTCGTCTTCATGGTCCATCACATCGGCAAAAAATACGTTCGGCGACTTACCGCCAAGCTCAACGGTTGATGGGATTAAGGATTCGGCGGCGCATTTTAAAATGTGATAACCAATTTCGGTGGAGCCCGTAAACGCAAGTTTAGCAATGCGTTTGCTGGTGGCCAGAGCTTGTCCCGCCTCAGCGCCAAAGCCGTTGACTACGTTAAGAATGCCCGCGGGTAATAGGTCTTCAATCAGCTCGAGTAATACCAGAATCGATACCGGCGTTTGCTCCGCAGGCTTGAGTACCACACAGTTACCCGCCGCCAGCGCAGGAGCGATTTTCCATGCCGCCATCAAGAGCGGGAAGTTCCAAGGAATGATCTGGCCGACCACGCCTAAAGGTTCTGGGAAATGATAGCTGACTGTGTTGCCGTCGATATCAGCGGCGCTGCCTTCCTGTGCGCGGATACAACCGGCAAAGTAGCGGAAGTGATCGACAAATAAGGGCAAGTCGGCGTTTAAGGTTTCACGCACCGCTTTACCGTTTTCCCAGGTTTCGGCGACGGCTAAATATTCGAGATTTTGTTCGACCCGATCGGCAATGCGCAGTAACAGGTTTGAGCGTTCGGTGACTGAAGTTTTACCCCATGCTTCTTTGGCTGCGTGGGCTGCATCTAACGCTAATTCAATATCTTGTGCATCGGATCGCGGGATTTGGCAAAAGTTTTGGCCATTCACGGGTGAGCGATTGTCGAAGTATTTACCATTGACTGGGGCGATCCATTTACCACCGATAAAGTTGGCATATTTTTCTTTGAAGTTAACGATTGCGCCTGCGGTTCCGGGTTGAGCATAAATCATAGAATCATTCCTTCTTGTTGATTGACTTAGTGTTCTCTTGCGTAACACTTTAGCGTTGCATACAAATGGATATCGCAAGGAGAGTGCCAAACTGGCAGGAGTTGTACACTTGTTGCGCTAACAGTATGATGAAAAGCTAATTTTGCAGATTTGAAACAGTGTGGGCACTCAGGGAGAGAGGTGTGTCCTGTGGTCACTTTGTCATCGAATGGCACACTGCAACTGTGCCGAAACGGAACACAGCTCGGGGGAGCACGGCTATGGCAGTTAAACCGCATTTACCATCGACACAGGCGTGGTTGGCCGATTCGTGGCAGCGCAGCATTGGCGCTGGCTTGTCAGAATTTCAGTTACCCCAAGAGCTTAGGCTCGACGCCAGCGAACTAAAGCAGAAACATGAGCAATATCAAATGCTCATTGCATTAGTGCAATCCCATGCTTTGCCCTTGTTCAATCAGTTGATGGCGCATTCTAATAGCCGACTCTTGCTCTCCGATGTCGAGGGTTATGTGCTTAGGCACTGGGGCGTGAGCCGCTACTCCACAAAATTGGCAGACGTGGCTTTGGATATCGGGGTGAATTGGCTCGAGCAGCACAAAGGCACCAATGCGATAGGGACGGCGCTCACAGCCAAACAAGCTGTATCTGTGGTGGGTGAGCAGCATTTTATTCTCCAGAATCGTTTTATGAGTTGCACCGCCTGCCCAATATTTTCCCCCCAAGGTGAGATGCTCGGGGTGATAGATATCACCAGTGAGCAGCAAAGACACACTCAGCAGACGCTGATGTTAGTGTCGAGTTTGGCGCAGCAGGTCGAGACCGCGCTCTTGTGTCATCTGCCCGATAGCCATTATCGAATCGATTTAGCGGCGCAGCCAAATTTACTGAATTCGGGTTGGCAGGGCATAGTGATTGCCGACAGCGATGGCCGCATTGTGGGTTGTAATCCCATGGCGAAACAATTGCTTAATCAAGCCAAGGTGGGTGATAGCGTTGAGCAGTACTTAGGCGATAATTGGAGCCGTGCGGGTGGTTTTAATCAGCATTTAGACTTGCATCTACAGACTCAGCCCTTAAACATTCCCAGCGCTAAGGGTCGAGTTGCGATTAGCAATAAATCGCTCAATCAATTGGGGGTTCGGTTTCGCGATCCTCAACTTGAGCGCGCTTGGCAACATGCCAATAAGGTGATCACCAAGCAAATTCCGCTGCTAGTGCTCGGAGAAACGGGCGTAGGTAAAGAGCAGTTTGTTAAAAAGCTCCACGCCCAGAGTGCGCGGCGCAGCGAGCCCTTAGTGGCGGTGAACTGTGCGGCATTGCCTGCAGAGTTAGTCGAATCTGAACTCTTTGGTTATCAGGCGGGCGCGTTTACTGGGGCGAACCGCACAGGATTTATCGGCAAAATTCGCCAAGCCCACGGCGGTTTTTTGTTTTTAGATGAAATAGGTGAAATGCCGCTGGCGGCACAGAGTCGTTTACTCAGGGTATTGCAGGAGCGCGAAGTGGTGCCCGTTGGCAGTAATCAAAGCTTTAAAGTCGATATCCAAATCATTGCCGCGACCCATATGGATTTAGAGCAACAAGTGGCGCAGGGGCTGTTTCGGCAGGATTTATTCTATCGATTGAATGGTCTACAAGTACGTTTACCTGCGCTACGTGAGCGGCAGGATATCGAGCGCATTATCCATAAATTGCATCGTAAACATCGCATTGCGCCGCAGGCGATCTGCCCTGAGTTGTTAGGGCTGCTGATGCAACACGACTGGCCCGGCAATTTGCGCGAGCTGGATAATCTTATGCAAGTCGCTTGCTTGATGGCTGAAGGGGATGACACCTTAACTTGGCAGCATTTACCCGATTATCTTGCACAAAAATTAGCGTGCGATCTGTTAAAAGTGGATCCGTTAAATGCACAGCTGTTAAACACACTGCTGTTAAATGAAGAGCAGCCATTAGGTGAAGAGGTTAAAACCGGTCAACATTCGGCATCACATCCGCTGGCTGGCAAAGTTGTGAGTGGCAAAGTTACGAGTGGCAACACTGCGACGCTGCCAACTGCCACTGCGGTTCAATCGGATTCTCTCCACGAGGCGATTTATAGCAATGTGCTACAGGCATACCAAGCCTCTGATGGCAATGTGAGCCAATGCGCCAAGCGTTTGGGGATCAGCCGTAATGCCTTGTATCGTCGATTAAAACAGATGGGACTTAAGGGTTAATGTTAGCTCGCGACGCTTATTATTAAGTGTAATAAACAACGCTAAGCTCGCTTATCACGCCCATGACTAACCAATTCGCAATGGACTAAAACTGTGAGATTTTAGTCCATAAACTCAGATTTCGGAGTCAGGTAAAATGAGGTCTTGTTGTAGCTTATTCATGCCTAATAGGTTTTATTGATTCATATAATCGATAAAGATCCTTTCTTTTAATTATAAATTCAGAACTATACTGCGGGCAGGCAGAAAAGAGCTTGGCGTTATGCATAGAGAGGAACTGTTATGCATCTGACTAAAAGCCTTTTAATTATTTCTATGGGTCTGGCATTAAATGTACAGGCTCAAACTTTACCAACAAATACCCTGACACGTGACAATGGCGCCCCTGTGGGTGATAACCAAAACTCGACCACAGCGGGCAGTAATGGCAGCGTGTTATTGCAAGATGTGCAGCTTATTCAGAAGCTACAACGCTTTGCCCGTGAACGTATTCCTGAGCGGGTTGTTCACGCCAGAGGCACAGGTGTGCACGGTGAGTTTGTATCGAGTGGTGATTTTAGTTATCTGACTCAAGCGGCACCCTTTGCACAGAAAGGCAAAGTCACGCCTGTGTTTGTGCGTTTTTCTACTGTTATCCACTCGAAAGGTTCGCCAGAAACGCTGCGCGACCCCCGTGGATTTGCGACCAAATTTTATTCGGACCAAGGTAACTGGGACTTAGTGGGTAATAACTTACCCATATTCTTTATTCGCGATGCGATCAAGTTTCCTGACATGGTGCATTCGCTCAAACCATCGCCTGTGACCAATATGCAAGATCCGAATCGTTTTTTCGATTTTTTTAGCCACGAAGCGGGCTCGACCCATATGTTGACTCAGGTTTACAGTAACTTAGGTGTACCTGCCAGTTATCGTGAAATGGACGGTTGGGGCGTGCATGCTTACAAGTTTATTAACCAAGACAAGCAAGTGAAATACGTTAAGTTTCACTGGAAGAGTCAGCAAGGTGTAAAAGGCTTGCGCCCTGATGAAGTGGTTAAGGTACAAGGTCAAAACTTTAATCATTTGACCGATGATCTCTATGGCGAGATCAATAAAGGTAATTTCCCTAAATGGGATTTATACGTCCAATTACTCGACCCAAGTGAGCTGAATAAGTTTGATTACAACCCGTTAGATGCCACTAAAGTATGGCCAAATGTGCCTGAACAAAAAGTCGGTACTATGACGCTTAATCGCATGCCAGCAAACTTCTTCCAAGAAACTGAGCAAGCGGCATTTGCGCCATCGAATTTGATCCCTGGGATTGAGCCTTCGGAAGACAGATTATTGCAAGGTCGTATGTTCTCCTACGCCGATACTCAACTGTATCGACTCGGCGCGAATTTGTCGCAATTGCCGATTAATAAACCCTTAGTGGCGGTGGCAAACCACAACCAAGAAGGCGCGGGCAATATGGGGCATACCCAGTCCGATGTGAATTATCAACCGAGCGTACATTTAGCCTTGGCCGAAGATAATCGTTATCGTGCGGTAACGACTGCGCTCAGTGGCACAGTGCAACAAACGGCTATTAGCAAGCAGGATAACTTTAGCCAAGCGGGCGTTTTTTACCGCAGCTTGAGCAAGCAAGATAGAGCAGATCTGATCACTAACTTGGCCGGTGACTTAGGCAAAGTGAACGATGCTAAGGTGAAACATCAAATGCTGAGTCACTTTTATCGTGCAGACCCAGAGTTTGGTGAGCGCTTAACCAAGGCCGTAAAAGGTGATTTGGCCGACGTTAAACAGCGTTCAATTTAACTCATCATTTTAGAGCGATTTGGTGCAGATATTCGCGTTAAACCGCTCAAACCCAGTAAGTCCCGCAAGGCGCAATCAAGCTCTTTTCTGCCCAGTTTAAGAGGGCGTCTTGCGGGCATTTCGTCACCTCTTATTGTTTAAATCTCTATTTTTGCTGCGCGGGAGTTATTGATGAAACACAATATTACTATCTTATTATTGATGATTGCGGCACTGAGTATGTCGGTGGTGATGGGCGCAGGTTCGGCTCAGGCATCCGCAACTGTTAGCCAAGCGGACGAGCCCGATACTGCACAAGTGCAATTGCTGGTGGACTACTTTTTTGCTGCCGCGCGTACTGGCGATATCACAGTGCTTGAGCATTTTCTTGATGCGGGCTTCCCTATTGACCAGAGAAATAGTCAATCCTATACCGCGCTAATGGTGGCGGCTTATAACGGCCAAGAGGCTGCAACAGATGTATTACTTGAGCATGGTGCTAATGCTTGTTTGCAAGATAAGCGTGGTAATACGGCAATCATGGGCGCTGTGATTAAGGCCGAATTCAATATCGTAAAGCGGCTATACGCGAAAGAATGTGATGCGAACCTAACGAATAATGCCGGAATGACCTTGGTTGAGTTTGCCCGCTACTGGGGTCAAAGTGGCGCTTTGCAGCAGGCGAGTTTGAAGCCATAAAGGCATCATTTTTTGCCATCTTTTGCGCTCGATCACTCTGGGTCATTCTCTTTAATCTGTTTAGATCTCAGCGTTTACTATTAGCCATAAGTCTGCTTGTTAATAGCGTCTATGCCTTTTATGGTAACTTTTTGAATATCGTTTAATACGATTTTCATGGCCTTCGGAGAGCAATTTATGTTTGATGCCTTACTACTGACGCAAGAAGATAAACGCACGTTTGCTCAAGTTTCACAGATCACAGAAGCTGATTTACCAGAAGGGGAAGTCTTAGTTGAGGTCGACTATTCCTCGCTGAATTATAAAGATGGTTTAGCTGTGACGGGTACGGGCAAAGTCATTCGCCAGTTTCCTATGGTGCCAGGCATTGATTTTGCGGGGGTCGTGCGCGAATCAACAGATGCAAGATACCAAGTTGGCGATCAGGTTATTTTGACCGGCTGGGGCGTGGGTGAAAATCACTGGGGTGGTATGGCGCAAAAAGCGCGCGTTAAAGCCGACTGGCTGGTGCCTATGCCGCAAGACTGTGATGCCGCTAAAGCCATGATGATTGGCACGGCTGGACTTACGGCTATGTTGTGCGTGCAAGCGCTGCAGCAGGCTGGGGTAACACCGCAAAGTGGGGATATTCTGGTCACAGGTGCCAGTGGTGGTGTGGGGTCCGTGGCGGTGACTTTGCTCGCCAATGCTGGCTATCGCGTGGTTGCCTGCAGTGGTCGGGTCGAGCAAAATGCGCCCTTATTGAAGGAGCTTGGCGCCGCTGAAGTGATTGATCGCAGTGAGCTTGAACAGGATGCTAAGCCACTTGAGGCGCAGCGCTGGGCGGGTGTGGTCGATACCGTTGGCAACAAGATCCTCGCTAAAGCATTAGCGCAAATGCAATACGGTGGCGCCGCCGCTATTTGTGGTTTAGCGGGCGGTTTTGCATTACCCACAACCGTAATGCCATTTATTTTACGGGGAGTGAGTTTGCTGGGAATCGATTCTGTTTCTTGTCCATTTGAGAAACGAAAAGCGGCATGGGAAGCTGTGATTAAAGCACTGCCTGCACATTTCTATCAGCAAGCTTGCCAGCAGATTTCATTGGCAGAGGTGCCTGATTTCGCGAATAAAATTATCCAAGGTCAAGTCACGGGGCGTGTATTAGTTAAGCTGTAATCCCGTTTCCTACGTTTTAACACGATGGCAACGCCGAGGTGTTGCCAATTACGACTAAACCATTAGTTCTGCCTCCTATACTTGTTCTTCATATCGGCTACCTCGGCAGCGTGATCGTCACTTCAAGTCCGGTTGGGATACGGTTCTCGGCTTTAATCTTACCTTTGTGGGCGGTAATCGCCGCTTCAGTGATCGCCAGCCCAAGTCCCCAGCCACCGCTTTCTCTTTGTCGTGCCGAGTCGGGGCGGTAGAAAGGTTTAAAAATGGCATCGAGTTCGGCGGCATCTATGCCTGGACCATCGTCTTTTATGGTAATTTGTACTTGATCAGCCGTCGCACTCGCCTGCAGGTGAATATCGCTTGCGGCATAACGGATCGCGTTACGCAGCAGGTTTTCAATCGCGCGGGAAAGTGATTTAGGAAAATGCGCTAACTCAATTTCTTCATCTATATCGATAGTAATGCTTTTACCTTGCTGTTCTGCTTCAAATTCCGCATCGTCTAAAACTTGGCTCAGGGATTCGGCCAAGCCTAAATGTACTTTGGTTTCGTTAGTGCTGAGCTTGACCCGCGAGAGTTCTAACAATTCACTGATAAGCTTTTCGAGTTGCTCTGCTTCATAGCCGATACGATCCGTTTCTGCCGTTTGCTGGCCCTTTTTACGGGCGAGGGCTAACGACAATTGTAAACGGGTGAGCGGGGTACGTAGCTCATGGGAAATATCGCCCATCAATCTCTGTTGATTGTTCATCATAGATTCGATGGAGTCGGCCATGCTATTGAAGGCCTTAGCTAATTGGCCTATTTCATCTTTACGCTGTGTAGTGGACTTATCGACTCGGTGACTTAAGTCACCCTCTGCGAGGGCATTAGCACTCTTTTTAAGTGAATTTAATGCCTTACCTAAATGCCACGCGAGCAGGCCACATAATAATCCCGATAGGAAAATTGCTAAGCTTAAAGTTAATAACTTATTTTCGGCGAAGAAGAAAAACCAAGGCCGCGGATGGTTATCCGGCAAGCGGCCGTAGAGTGAATAGGTTTCAGCGCCCAGATTAAATTGATAGGGACCAAACACCAACTCATCTTTAAATTGATGGCTAATCGGTTGTTTTTCTTCATCTGCCATCAGCATAAAGCTGCGCACACCGCGACTCACTCTGTGGGTGTTGACCACTTGACCTTGGCTGTTGACAAGATAGACCCGTAGCGGCTTGCCTTCCATGTCTCGATGTCTTTCCCAGCGGCGAAGAAAATCGGACTCCAGTAAGGCGGGGTTTTCTTGAATGCGCTTAGCTATAGTCGATAGGACTTTTTCAAGGTGAGGTGGCAGCGGCGCACGGTCGTGACTCTGTTGCAGCAATGGCAACAGACCGACCAAGGCAATGATCAGCGAGCTGCAGAGCCAGAATCCGAGCAATAATTTGATAAATAAACGATTAGGCACAGTCGATACCGCCATTAAGGGAGCCAAATATAACCTTTGCCACGGATGGTTTTCACCCTTGGCCGACCATCGCTACGCTCGGGGAGTTTTTTACGTAGATTCGATAAATGCATGTCTAAGCTGCGATCGAAGGGCATGAGTTTTTTGCCGAGTACTTTCTCGTTCAACTCTTCCTTATTCATCAACTCTCCCGCGTGCAGCGCAAGGGTGTGCAGCAGATTGAATTCTGTGCCTGTGAGTATGATTAATTGCTCATTACAGTAAGCTTCTTGGCGCGATGGATCTAAGCGTAGATCGCCAAACTCTTGGGCTGGTGCGGCATGGATTTCTTGGGTTGTTAAGTTCGAACGACGAATAATGGCGCGGATACGGGCGATTAACTCTCTGTCATTAAACGGCTTTGGCAGATAATCATCGGCGCCAATTTCAAGCCCAACAACGCGATCGATTTCATCGCCGCGAGCGGTCAGCATTAATACTGGCGTTTGCTTGTGCTGACGCAGTGCACGCAGGACTTCAAAACCGTTCAATTTAGGTAGCATGACATCGAGTAAGATTAGATCGTAATCCGCATTTAGTGCCAGATCTAAACCCTGTTTACCATCGTAAGCCAAGGTTAACTGAAACCCTTCTAACTCGAGCAGTTGCCCTAGCAGCTCAGATAAACCCAGATCGTCATCGATTAATAATATCCGACTCATATTGTTCCTTAATCTCTGTAATATGGCCTTATGCGCCCATGTAATACTGGCACTTTTAGCGCTTTGGCTGAGTATACCTGTTTTGATGTCAATTGCTGTGTAGCAATGTAAGCCAAAGTAAAGAATAGAGAATCTGTTATACCCAAGCAGCCTCAGGATAAGAGTTTCAGAGCGTCTAGGGTGATTCAATTCAAGGCGCATCAATGACAGAATGTCGGCCACCTTTTGAATTGATGCAACTTTACAGTGATTTACTCAGGCAACGTCCTCACTTACATATAGGGGTTTAGACTGGAAGGGTCGAAAGTGACTCGGCTTAAAAGGGTCGTCACTGTATCTTTTATTTGCCATATTAAAGTTGAACCACTGAGGTTAACACTATGAAAACATTATCACCTTTGAAAGCGAGCCTGTTTGCCATTCTAGCGAGTTCTGCGGTTTTAGCGACAACAGTCAATGCCGAACCGACAGACGGTGGCTGTGATTTCTCCCGTTCTGAATTCCACAAAGGCGACCGTATGGAACATGGCGGCCGACACATGGATAAGCGTGGCATGCATCGTATGTTTGAAGGGCTAGATTTAACCGATGCCCAAAAAGCTGATATCAAAAAGCTGTTTGCCGATCAGAAAGCCGCGCGTGCCGATAGCCGCCCAACGAAAGAGCAGCGTTTGGCCCATCGCACTGAAATGCAGGCCTTGATGACGGCCCCTAATTTTGATGAAGTGCAAGCCAAGGCACTGATGAGCGCGCAGCAAGAACAGCGTCAAGCTCAAGCCATTGAACGTATGAAGCTGCATAATCAAATCTACAATCTGTTGACACCAGAGCAGCAAGCTAAGTTTAAAGCGCGATTTGAAGCACAAGCTGGTAAAGAACCTCGCGGTTAAGTGTCTTAGCTGATATACAATAGGGTCATAGCTTCCCAAGATAGATCCCTTATGACTCAGACTTCCCAATACGATTTTTGGGTCAAACTGGCTAGCCGCGCTTCCGTGGCTACCGCTTTGATCCTTATTCTTATCAAGCTGTTCGCTTGGCTTTATTCCGGCTCTGCCAGTATGTTGGCATCTTTGACGGATTCCTTTGCCGACGCACTCGCTTCCATCATCAACTTTATTGCGATTCGTTACGCGCTTGTGCCGCCGGATCATGACCACAGATATGGCCATGGTAAGGCTGAGCCGTTAGCGTCTTTAGCGCAATCCGCCTTTATTATGGGCTCCGCGTTCCTGTTACTTTTCTATGGTGGCGAGCGGTTATTAACGCCCGTTCCCGTCGAAAATGCCACCATAGGTCTGGTGGTTTCCGTTATCGCGATTATTATGACGTTAGCTTTAGTGACGTTGCAAAAACGCGCATTAGCGGCGACAAAAAGCACTGTGGTCGAAGCCGATTCACTGCATTACAAGTCAGACTTATTCCTCAATGGTGCGGTATTACTAGCACTCGTCCTATCCCAATATGGTTGGTGGTGGGCTGACGGATTGTTTGCAGTAATGATTGCATTCTATATTGGTCATCAAGCCTTTGGCTTAGGTTATCGCTCAATTCAAGCCTTGTTAGACCGAGAGTTAGACGAAGAAACTCGCCAGCAAATCACGCAAATCGCGATGGAAGATCCACGGGTGCAAGGGCTGCATGATTTACGCACTCGTCAGGCTGGCAAAACCGTTTTTATCCAATTTCATTTAGAGCTTGATGGCAATTTGAGTTTGAATGAAGCCCACAGTATTGCCGATACGACAGGAATAAGAGTCAAAGCAGCCTTCGAAGATGCCGAGGTGATTATTCACCAAGACCCAGTCAAACCTGAAGTCAACGAAACATAAAGTAAGAGCAAGCTATGGCATGGATGCAGAAGCAAGGTCACAGATGGGATCATTCCACTCGATTGATATGTCGCTATCAGAGGCTATCGACTCGCTTTGAGTTGATAGTTCAATCTGATATTCGTGATGAGAACGTTCCTGCCGATGCGGAAATTACGGTCTCAACTCAAGCGCTGTCCTCGAGAGTGAATCAAGCAGATAGTACAGTCACTCCTGTGATAGCGGGGGCTTGGAGTCAGTTAGTCCTGCGTAAACATCTTTATTACCTACCGCAGAAAATTGATTTTGAAATATCTAACCAAACTTATCGAGTCCATATCTGGCCATTATTCCTTTGGCGCACCCGTATTATT
>NZ_JAUOES010000039.1:0-27846 GCF_031932065.1 Shewanella scandinavica | reverse complement strand
GGACGGGCTGGTCCTCTGTCACACTGCCGACGTCCACTCCGCCGATCACGGCGCCATCTGCGGCGCCCGTCACCGTGATCGTGAGGTTTTGCGTGCTGGTGGCGCCCGCGTTGTCGGTGACAATGATTGGGATGATAACATCTTGCGTCTGGCCCGCAGCCAGATGTTGGTAGCTGGCATGGCTTGGGTCAAAGCTGTAGCTGCCATCGGCATTCAGGGTGAAACCGTCCACAGGCTGGGCGATGCTGAAGGTTTGCGTGTCACTGGCGTCCACATCGGTTGCAATCATTTTGCCGGTCAGCTGTGTGCCATCTTCGGTGACTGCTTGTGTTTGCGCCGCGAGTACTGGCGCGTCGTTTGTGCCGTTGATGGTCACGGTCACGGTATGGCTAGTGCCGTCCGTGCTGCTGATGGTGAAGGTGTCGGTAAGTGTTTCACTAGCCTTCAGTTGCTGGATCGCGGCCTGTGTGTTGTCGGCGCTGTAGGTCCAGGCGCCAGTGCTGTTCAGGCTGAAGTGTCCGTAGCCGCTGCTGCCGGCCACATCCGTTTGGGCGGTGAAGCGGGCTTGTCCGGCATCGGAGTCGGTGATCGTCAGTTGGCCACTAGCCTGCAGATGACCGCTGGTGACGGCTGTGTCCTCGGTGACTGTGCCTTTGTCGGTACCCGCAATGACGGCGCCATCATCACGGCCAGCAACGGTGACACTGACCGTGTGCGTGGTGCCGTCGGCGCTGGAGACGGTGAAGCTGTCGGTAACGGTCTCGCCGCTCTTAAGCGCTTGGACGGCGGCCTTGCTGTTGTCCAGCAGGTACTGCCAATGCCCGCCCTCGTTCAGCGTTAGACTACCGTAACTGCCTGTCGTGGCAGTCTGGGCGATGAAATGTGCCTGGCCGTCGTCCACATCGGCGATGGTGAGCCGGCCAGTCACAGCTTGGCTGTTGTCTTCGGCCGTGCCGCCGGTGTTCACACCGCCGATGGTTGGGCCGTCGTTGCTGCCGGTGACTGTGATGGTGAGATTTTGTGTGCTAGTTGCTCCGGCGCTATCAGTTACAGTGACCGGAATAATCACATCTTGCGTCTGGCCCGCGGCCAGATGTTGGTAGCTGGCATGGCTTGGGTCAAAGCTGTAGCTGCCGTCGGCATTCAGCGTGAAGCCGTCGACGGCGTTGACAAGGCTGAAGGTTTGCGTGTCGCCCGCGTCAACATCGGTGGCAATCATTTTGCCACTGAGTTGTGTGCCGTCTTCCGTTACACTTTGCGTTTGCCCAACTAGCACGGGCGCGTCATTGCTGCCCTGTATCGTGACGGTCACGGTGTGGCTAGTGCCGTCAACACTGCTGACTGTGAAGGTATCGGTGAGGCTCTCGCCAGTATTGAGTTGCTGAATGGCAGTCTGCGTGTTGTCGGCGTTGTAAGTCCATACCCCTGAGGAATTAAGGCTAAAGTGTCCGTAGCCGTTGCTGCCAACCACATCGGTTAGTGCAGTGAACTGGGCTTGGTCAGCATCGGGGTCGGTAATGGTGAGTGTGCCATGTGCCTGTAATTGCCCATGCTGGGCAGATTGATCTTCGATAAGCGTTGCGGTGACGGTTCCACCGATAATCGCTTTATCATCAGCACCTTTGATCAGAATCGTGATCTTTTGGCTTGTTCCATCCAATGCTTGTACAAACAGGGTGTCAGTTAAGGATTCACCATGCTTGAGAGCTTGTATGCTGGGATTGTTGTTGTCTGCTGTGTAGGTCCAATGGCCATGGGTGTTGATGGATAATATGCCGAATTGACCTTGGAGTTGTTCGGCTGCAAATCCTGCTCGCCCGGTATCGGGATTGCTTACCCAGAGTTGACCGTCTGTATGGAGTTGTCCTTGAGAAAGGCGTTTGTCTTCAAACACCCTCATTACTGATGTGCCCATAATCACAGAGTGATCATCGGTACCATGAATGGTGATGGAGATGGTTTGCTGTGTGCCATCTTGGGTTTGTACCACAAGGGTGTCAGTGATGGATTCTCCGGTTTTGAGTGCTTGAATTGCCGTCTGCGAGTTATCTGCGGTGTAGGTCCAGTGGCCTAATTCATCAATGATGAGGGTACCAAACTGACCATATTGCTCTGTAGCTGTAAATAAGTGTGGTCCGTGGTCGTTATCTGTGATGGTAAGGTTGCCATCGGCCCTAAGCATGCCTTGATATGTGTCACTATCTTCAGTGAGTGAGGCCGAGGTTGTGCCTGATATTTCGGCCTTATCATCAGTTCCATTAATCGTGATTGTAATGTTTTGCCCAGTACCATCGGCGCTGTGGATAGTAAAAGTATCAGTAAGATGCTCACCCGATTTAAGGCTTTGAACGGTGGCCAGTGAGTTATCGGCGCTGTAGATCCAATGGCCGTTTACATCGATCGTAAGATAGCCAAATTGTCCCTGCAATGAACCTGCCGAAAAATGGGCTTGATCCTTATCTGGATCTTGGATGCTTAATTGACCTGATACCGTTAATTGGCCGTTGAGAGCCTGAGTATCTTCCGTCACTAAACCCGTCATATCACCTTTAATGATGGCGGTATTATCAGCCCCATTCACTTGAATGCTGACTTGCTGGCTAACAGGATGGCCTGATTGATCTGTTGCGGTGACGATAAAGGTTTCCGTCACTTGTTGGCCAGAGACTAGAGCAAGCGTGGCGTTTGCATGGTTATTTAGTTGGTATTGCCATTGGCCCGTGAGTGGATTGATGCTCAGTTGGCCATATTGACCTTGTCCATCAAGCACAGCCCAAGTGATTACATCGTTATGATCGGGATCGACACTGCGTAGTTGCCCCATCACTGTCTGCAAGGAGTCCGCCGAATTAATACTGGCGAGGTGCGATCCTAAAATTTGGGGCAGATCGTTACTGCCTTCGACATCGATGATGATGACAGTGTTTACTTGTTCGCCATTGGGGCTGCTGACGGTAATCGTAAATTGTTCGGTTTGATGCTCACCTTCGGCTAATGCATCAGTGTTAAGTGCATTATTATCGAGTTGGTAATGCCATTCGCCCGTTGTTGGATCGATATCAAGGTGACCAAATTGACCTTGATGTTCTGCGACCGTCCATTGGAGTGGGGTTACTATTCCCCCATGGGCGTGCAGTTTTCCAGAGGCACTCGCGACTGGGGCATCTTCTTTAACCGATTGATGGCCGGCTTGTTCGTCAATGGTGAGTGGGGTGTGCTGTTCAGTGCTAATGATTGGGGGGCGCACAATTTGAGTTAATGTGGTTCTTGCCATTGATACCGTTAATACTGCCGGTTCAATCTGCTGCTTAACATGTCCAATTTCAGGGAGTTGGCTGAGGGTAACAAGGGGCAATTGTGTGTCGTCAAAGTGTGGACCTTGCCCTAAATGGGTTGATTCACTCGAACCATAATCTTGGAACTTAGGGGCATTTTGGGTTTGCGTTTCATCCGCTTGCTGTGGCATCTCTGACAAGGTTTTTTCCGAGTCTGTGCTAGAGCTAGCTGACTGGGCTGTTACATGGCGGTTATCAATGTCTACGGTAGCGGGTTGCGAATCAGGCTTTTGCTCTGTCGATTCTTCGGTATTAACAAGCTGCGTTGCTGCGTGCGAGGGTAAGCGCCAAGACTTGCTTGCCACAATATCTGGGCTTGCAGTGCTTTGGACTTCACTCCCTCTAAATTCCTTTGCCTTGAGCTTGGCGACATCTTTATCAAGCTTTTTAGCGGCAATTTCAGATTTTTTGGCGAGTTTTGCTGAAATGCGACTTTTTCGTTTTGCGGTTGAGAGCGTTAATGGTTTTTTTTGGCTCATAGTTCGTGCTCCCTAGCGTTCACCAAAGGCTTCAGTCACATTGGTAAATACGGGTTTCCACAGGTATTGAAAGACGGTTTTATCCCCTGTGACAATATCCGCTTCGCCAGTCATACCGGGGATCAGCTCTAGCTTATCGGGTTGATCGCCAAAGTAGGGCTTGTCAATCGAGATTTGTACTTTATAAAAAACGCCGCCTTTTTCATCTGCATCTGTGCTTGGGGAGATGCGTTTGACGATACCATCAAGTGCCCCATAGCGACTGTAATCAAAGGCATCAATTTTTATGCGCGCGTTTTGTCCCACACTGACAAAGCCAATGTCCCGAGGGGAGAGTTTGGCCTCAAGTAGGGCTGTTGGCGTGGTGGGAACAATCACCGCAACTGTGCCACCTGGTTGAATCACACTCCCTGATGAGGTGTTTGGAATGGACTGGATGATGCCATCAACAGGGGAGGTAATGGTGTTTTGTTGCATCTGCAAATCGGAGGATTTTAAACGTGCGGTAATCCCTAATAATTCAGCTTGTGCATCAGTGCGAGCTTCACCAACCTCTTTTAGCAATGTGGCTTGTTTTTGCTCCAACTGCCGTTGAAGATTTTCAATATCCCGTGCCAATACCTGTTGTTTACCTTCCATACTTTTTAGTTCACGTATGTAGGAGTCTAATTTTTGTTGCGATTCCAGCATAGTGAGCTTAGAGATAGCCTGAGATTCTTTGATGGAATCCATCATATTGATGGTTTGTTGGGCTGAATTGATTTGATGTTTCAGTGGCGGAATTTCTTGATCAAGACTTGCCAACTCAGCTTTCGATTTGGCGATTTCCGCGAGGGAAGATTGAATGATGGCTTGTTTTTCGGTATTCATCCGTTCGAGATCACTAATATGCCCTTTCACAAGATTGGGATGACTTTCAAGGTAGCGAGCAAAGTTGGCCTCTCTGGATTCGATAAAAGCACTGTAACGCTCAATTTTGAGCACCAGATTAGCTTGTTTACTTTCCAGCTCTTCAGCGGCAGCTTGGCTATCGATGGCGATAAAGTTGGCGAGGACATCGCCTTTTTTCACTAAATCCCCCTCAGAGACCAAGATAGAGGCTATGGTTCCCCCTGAAAAACTCTGAATCACTTGTTGATGTCCAAGGGGGATAACCTGACCTTTCGCTTTGGCAATTTCTTCAATATTAGTGAACAGTGACCACACAAACATAATGAACACTGAACCCGCAATAAAGTAGGTGATTTGTTTGATGATGCGCTTTTCTGCTGGTGCTTCAATGGCTTGACTGAACTCGTGTTCTGGCAAAGAACGATGGTTAAGTTGACGATCATTCATTGTGTGTTGTCTCCATGCTAGCCACTGATTGGTTGCCATTGTCTACATTAGGTTTGTTTGGGATAGGACCAGCATAAACCACTGACCCTTTATCTAAGATAACGACCTTATCCGCGTGTTGGATCAGTTCTTGATCATGGCTAGTAAATAAAATAGTCGTTTTCCCTTTTAACTTGGTTAAGGTTTCGATAAAGGTTTTTTTCGCAAAAGGATTGCGGTTGGCTATGGGTTCATCCATGACAAGTAAAGGCGATTTTTTTAATAGGGCCCGAGCTAGGCTGATATAACCACTCCCAATCACCGAAAACATATTGGCTCCCTGAGCGGATAAACTGCGATTTAAATCGCCACCGAGCACCTCTTTTAAAGCGTCTCCACCTGCTTCATACAATGCTTGACACAACTCATCATCGGTGGCATCGGGTTTAGCCAGCCGTAAGTTATCTGCTAACGAGCCCGGTAGTAGTTCGGTGTGGGTCGGGCTGAATGCGGCCCATTGGCGTAAAGCTTCGGGGTCGAATTGTTTCAGGTTTTTACCATCTAAAGTGACAAAGCCTGCTTGGGTATCAATTACGCCTATGGCTGTCAGCAATAAGGTGCTTTTACCACTGCCATTAGGGCCGATAATGGCGACGGTTTCTCCTGCTTCAACATCAAATGTGACGCCAGAGAGTGCAGGTTCAGCTTCAGCACTGTAACGAAAGGTGACATGTTTAAAGTTGAGCGCGGGTGCTTTATTTAGGTTAGGTCCATCGAGGCGGAGTTGATTAAATTCGGTCGTCACCTCCATAAAACGGTCAAACTGGGTGACAGTACTGGTTATCATGTTAATTTTAGACGCCGAAGAAAATGCTAATTGGGCGGGGCCTGTGATGCGCCAAATCAACATACCACAGGCGATTAAAGCGCCGGGTGATATACTTTGATTTAACACTAAAAAAATGCCACAAAACACGGTAACTAGGGCTGTCATCAGCCCCATGGCATGGGCAACTGCCGCTGTCAGCCCATTACGTTTGGTATATAAAAATTGTTGTCGGCAGTGCTCACGGCAACGACGGATAAAATCTGCGTACCAGCCTTCGGTTTCCCCTGCGGTTTTCAGCTCTAATACATTTTTAGCTAGTTCATTGAGACTGTTTTGATAGTCATTACTGATGGTTGGGCTGGCGGCTTGGGTAAAACGGTTTAGGGCTTTCATCACTAGGTAAAACAGAATCAGCATACAAAATGGTACTAATACCAGCCAACCACTGAGAACTGTGATGGCAATAAGCGCCACGATCGTAAAGGGCAAATCAATCAGCCCACCTCCGCTAGGGCCTGACAATAATCCTCTCACCTTTTCTGCATTACGAAGTCGTGCTAAATGATTCGATAATCCAACTCGGGATAACATCATCAACGGCATACTGAGGAGTTGATTAAAGGATACGGCTGAGAGATCCCTTGCCAATTTATTGCTTGCTCTGGCCAGTACTTTGGCTCGCAGCATTCGGCTATAAATAAAAATGCTTAAGGCAAGCAATGCACCTATTGCGATCCCATGTAAAATTTCGGGGGCTTGTCCTCCAATGACTCTGTCGTATACCGCCATGGTAAAAAGCGGTATCGCTAATCCGGTCAAGCTGGCGACGAGGCTTAACAAAAAAACGGGTTTGAACCACTTTTTTTGCTGCTTAAACTGGCTTGCAAAGCGACTCCTTTTTTGATTGGAAGAAGGTAGGCTATTAATAATAAAAACTTTTCCATCAGTGGGGAGTGTGAGTGGTTGCCATTGATGGTGTGGGCCTAAATACTCAAAGGTGTGCTGGCTTCTGCGGCCTATTTGCGGTTCGCCCTCTTCGGGTAGGATCAGGAACGGGTAAATTGTATGGCTGAGTACCTCGGGATCAAGAGATCGTAAATCGGCAACAACATGATGTTTTTTAAATAAGATATACAAATCTAAGTAACTCGCATCATCGACTAACGCACTGCGTTCAATATTCTTGGCTTGGGCATTAAGTCCGAGTTGATTAAATAGTGTGACTAGTTGGGATTTTAAGTTTGGGACAGACTGGGTTTGGCTATGCATTGTTAAAGTTCCCCATTTGACATCATGGTTGCATCCCCTTGAGATGAAATATGGATGCGATAGTCACTGATCGCTGCAATTTCCGTAAAATAGGAGGCCACAATCAGGGTGATGTGGTTTTTGAGTTCGAGTAACAAAGCAAGTAGACGTTGCTGAGAGTCTGCATCGAGGGAGACCATAGGCTCGTCGAGTAAGAGTATCGAAGGGGATTGGGCAAGCGCTCTGACAATGGCGATGAGCTTTATGGCACCCTTATTGAGCATTTGGCTGTCATTATTACCCACTAAGGTTTGATAGCCCGCAGGCAACTGCGCAATCGTGGCAGATAAGCCCAGTTTGTCAGCGAGAACCATGGCATAGGCTTCCCGCTCATGGCGAAAGAGAGTCAGGTTATCCAAGATGGAACCTGCAAATAACGTTGCCCATGGCGACACATAACTAATGGATTGGCGATACTCCAGCGGGTCATGTTCAGTTAATGGGATAGAATCAATCTTGATGGCACCTTCAGTCACCTGATGATATCCGCCCACGGTACTTAACAATAAACTGGCATGTGTGAGTGGGTTTGAGGTTACAGTGACCAGGCTACCCGCGGGGATTGTCAGGTTAATGTGCTTAAGCTTTGCCCCTGTTTGTTGTGCAGATACTTGATCAAATTGAATGGGGCCTGAGGGTAATTTTTGATGGTAAATCTTATTACCATTTAAGGATTCTGGAGGGGAGGCTATGATTTCGTTAACATCTTGCATTGCAGATTGCGCGGTAACAAACTTCGCTTTTAAACTGCCAATGGCACTTAAGGGCGCTACGGCTCGGCCTGCAAGGATTGAGCATGCGGCTAATCCCCCCGTTGTTAGATCGCCATTTAAGACTTCAAAACAGCCAATCAGTACCAGTGCTAGTGTGGTGGCCTGTGAAGCCCCCTGGATCCATTCTTGTAACTTGGATGATAGCCAATCAACCTCATTTTGCTGCGCTAATCTTTGGTAGTTGATTTTTTTGTAGGCAGAGGTAATTCGGGATTCCAAGGCTAGGGCCTTTGCCGTTGTTAAGCCTGATAACACTAAAATGAGTAAGCGGGTTCGTTCATCTTCACTTATGGCGAGTTCTCGGGTGGCGATGGCGAGTTTTTTGCCGATTTGCCACACTCCAACGCCTGCTATACCCCAAACCAGTATGGGGATAAAGACTAATGGCCCGCCAATATAGGCTACCAAGGCTAAAAATATGATAACAAAAGGGAAATCCATTAATGCGACTGCTGCTTGCCCAGAGTAAATCTCACGCATGGTCGCGATACTCGTAATTCCGTGGAGTATTTTGCCTGCCCCTAATTGCTCAACATGGTGATAATCCGCCTTCATTAGCCGGTCGACAAATTGAGTGGTGGTTTGTAGCTCATAGTTTGAAGCATTGAGGGCAAGCAACCAACTACGTATATAGCGCAGCAGCAGTTCCAGAAGTATCGCTATCCCAACGCCAATCGCTAATACACTGGCTGTGCCATAGGCCTCATTGGGTAAAATCCGATCATAGATTTGCAGCATAGTGAATGGTAATGCCAGTGACAGTACATTAATGAGCGTGGATGAAAGCAAAAGCTCGGTAAATGATTTGTGCTGTGCCAATAGACGTAAAGATTCGATCATGTTTCACACACCTTATATACGTTACATTTATCACGAAAATCAAAAAGCGCATTAACATCACAGTTAACATTATCATTAACAATTTATAGTGTATATCACCAAATAAATGAATTTTATTGCTTATTTAGTTTAACTTTTAATGTGTTTACTCTGTTTTGTCGTTAACATTATGTTTGCTTTATGTTGGTGGTCGATGTGGTGTTTTAGTGGTGTTAGACAACGTAATCATTATTTAGGGTGACAGTCGGGTATGAATAAACCATGTTCAAAATAAAGTACTTCATCATTTTTCTCGTCGTATTTGCACTCGGATTGGTGCTGGTGAAGGGCGTGGATCGCATCATTGCTAATAGCGTTATCGCGCGTGATTCGGAGATGCTCGCAAGTAAATTTCAGATGTATATTACTGAATCAGCTGAACAACTACTTGAAATGCCTCGCTTAGAGCCTAGTGTGATTTGCTCTGCAGAATTAGAAAGTCTATTGAAACAGAAAGCCTTTGACTCCAGCTTTGTCCGCTGGTTTGCCATTTACAAAGATAATCAGGTGCTCTGTCAGTCTGGCGTAATACCCCATGATTTAACTGCATTGAAAGCCCATAAGGTGAGAGAGAATTTAAGTATTGCGGTGGCAAGCCATAATACTCAGACAAGTCACGAATTATTTTTAATACGTCACATGGAGGGGATTGATTACATTGCCAGTATCACTCCCCTTAGGCCGAGGTATTTTGTTCCTGTGGATTGCGAGCGATGTCTTGAGTACAAGGTGAGCTTAGATTCAGATCCTTATATTGAGTTTGGGTTTGATAATTTTGCTGATGAACCTGTGGTTTACCATGTCGTTCAAGAGCAAAATCCCTACTACCATGCGACCTTTGAGCTATCAGGTAATCGTGTTTTCCTTGAACAATATTCACAGCTCGGTTGGCGGGTCAGTGTAGCAACCGGGATTGTCTTAGGTTTGTTGGCGTGTTTAGTGTATTGGCGTTGGAACAACCATCAAATTTCCCTTGATAGTCAAATAAAACGGGGCATTCAGCGGGGGGAGTTTATTCCCTATTATCAGCCTATTGTCGATAGTAGTACGGGAATGCCTGTGGGGGCAGAAGTGTTGGTGCGCTGGCTTCGGCATGATAATCGGATGATCCCACCCAATCAGTTTATTCCCTTTGCTGAAGCGAGGGGACACATTCTTCCCATGACGACGAGTATGTTGAACAAGGTCATTAATGATATTCAACTGCTAGGGGGGCAATGCCCGCCGTTATTTTTTAGTATCAACATTGTGCCTGCTCATCTTGAAAATGATGATTTTTATCATCAATTACAAAAAATTGTCGAATCAGGAATACTGGGGCATCACAGGTTATCCTTGGAAATCACCGAGCGACTACCGATCAAAGATATGATGTTAGCTCGCCAGACACTCGATAAGATTTATGCGCTAGGTATTGACCTTAAGTTGGATGACGCAGGTACGGGCTATGGTTGTTTTAGTTATGTTCAACACCTTGGGATCAGTACATTGAAGATAGATAAGATGTTTGTCGATACCATTGGTCAATCCCATAATTTTAATGGCAAAACCTTAGATGCCATTATCTCGTTTGCAAACGAGTCTAAGTTGCATGTTATTGCGGAGGGGGTGGAGACGGTTGAACAGCAAGGGTATTTAGGTGAATTAGGAGTTAAACTTATCCAAGGTTACTATTATTCTAAGCCTTTGGCTGCGGAAGATTTTTTCAAGTTTACTCTTGCTTAGTGCTCGAAAATTATCGTCATGCGATGCGTAAATTCATCTTGTTATCATCGCAAAGTGCAAGTTTGAGGTTAATTCCTTTTGTCGATTGCATTTACCGCTCACTTAACGCGTGTTGAGGTTAGGTTGTGAGATAAAAAAAGAGAGCTTAGCCGACGGGATACTAAGCTCTCAAAGGTTTGCAGGGGAGCGATACTCGCCTTGGCCTCGATTAGGCTTTAGGCGAGTCAATAGGGTTATTGCTTATGTTTAGGGCCTTGTTTGTTTTTCATTGGGTCGCCTTGATACCCCAAGGCTTGCCAATCAAGTCGTGTGCCTTTGTTATGGCAGTCGTTACAATTTAATGCTTGCTCCTTAGGTGATACCATGTGGTTGATACGCCACCACATTTCGGTGGCTGCAAAGTCATATTCACCACTGTATTTGATGCCTTTTTCCAACATGGTTGGATTGGCTTCCATACCCAGTTTCGCAGCTAAATTCCAGTCAAACTCGCTCCAATATCCGCCTTTGCCATAGGTTTTTGGGGTGATAAAGATATTGAGTTTCTTGTCGTAAATTTGCTTACCAGTATGCACTTTAAAGGGATAGATTTTGGCTTTGGCATCGTTAATATCACCCATTGGGTAGGTGAGTTTAGTGACGACATTCGGGTCCATCTTGTCTCCCGCCATATAGGCATTGGCGGTGCCGTTGTACCAAGCGTACTGGGGCTTAACCATTTTCTCCCATACAAAGTCACCCTTTTTCTTCTGATAGGTGTGTTTACCATATTGATCTACGGTTTCAGGCTTATCATCCCCTGCGGTTGACCAATCCCACTGCATCTTGGTGGGTTCATTCTTAGCGAAGAAGGGAATATGGCAGGTTTGGCAAGCCACGGTTGCGGTATGGGTATTGAGCTTTTTATTGCTGTGCGGCGCGCTATCGTGGCAGTTTTCACAACCTATATGGTCGATACCGCCTGGTGACACGCCCATGGCATTACCCGAAATTTGATGTTTTTCAGTGGTATGGCAGTTTTGGCATTGGAAGTCATTGCCATCACTGTCCATATGCACATCGGTCGCTTTGTCAGGGTAAGACATGGAAGAATCAAGATCCCCGTGTTTCACCGCATCACCACCACCGCCGTAGAAGTGGCAGCTACCGCAGTTGTCCCGTACTGGAGCGCCGACATTTTGGGCTATCTTCGCTAGATCGAGCTTAGCCATAGGTTCGCCAGCGCCCGCAGGATCTTTCACATAGGTGCCAGTGGTGTCGTGGCAGACTAAGCAGTCCACTTTGGTTTTATCTTTAAAATCAAAGGTTTTGTCCTTCCAACCATAGCCAGCATGACAGCTAGTGCAGCGAGGCTCATTGCTGGAGATAGACACGCAGAAGTTGTTAATACTGTTTTTCTTGCCCCGCACTACTATCCTATCGGGGAGTTTTTGGGCTAACTCCCAAGTCCAGTGGGAGGTTTTCATCACATCTGTTGCTTGGTCTTCGTGGCAGACTAAACATTGTGTGGTGACTTCGGAACCTGTGGTAAAGGGGCCTTTTAGTGCATCTTTATGGGGATTGGCGGCATAGGTTTGTAATGTCATGCCCGCCAAGGCAATAAATAAGAGTCTTTTCATTTTGTACTCCCGCCCTCGGCTTGACCGAGGGCTGATTGCGATTATCTATTCGGATTAGAAGTTAATGGTCAGTGAGGCGTTCATGTCGAAGGCGGTATCGACCACTGGCAACATGGAGTAAGCCGAACCTGCTAATACATCATCAATTTTTTGCGGAGCACCCACAGGTGTGCCGCTACCTGTGTATTCATAGTCGTAGTAAAGCCCGGCCAGTTTGATAAACATTTTTGGATTGATATCAAAGATATAATAGGCTTCGGCCACATGACCACGGGTGGCAAGTTTGCTACCGATAGGGTCGTCTTGGGCTTGGGTGAAGGGTGTCCAATATTTAGAACCATAGTTATATTCCAGACCAAACTTGCCGTAGGGTGCAGGAATTTGTACGCCGACATAAATGCCGTAACCGTCTTTGGTATCACTATCGTCACTGGTTTTAGGCACCATGATGATCTCTGTACCAGTGCTATTTAACTCAGCCTCGAAGATAGCATCGGATAACATGCCACCAAACATACCTGCGTTGCCATTGGGCTCGGCGCGAGTCCAGCCGAGTGAGGCAAACCATTTAATATCGTTTGCTTCTTCCCGTGCAAAGCCAATCCCGCCTAGGTACATGTCACCAATCACACCGCTGGGTTGTACTCGGGTAACAAAGTTAAAATTGTCGAACTTTTGCATATCTTGGTACATGGTCGGAGCGAAAATGCCCGCCAGCTGGGTAGGGAAGGCCATAGTGCCTTTAAAGCCGTCATTCACATCTTTAGCGCCAAACAAGGTGAACTGGAGGAAGTTGGTGCCATCGTTGATGGCATCGATATTAAAACCACCTAGGTGGGTATCTTTAGTGACTATGTCACCAAACATTTCGCCATTGCCCCATTGTGATTCAAAGCCTTGGCCGTAACAAAAACGGACAACTTGCCCTTCAACCCCGGTGATTTCCCCTAGGTTATAACCTAAGGTGGCGCCATCGAAGTTGAAGTTAACTAAATGGCCTGAAGGCGTGCCGCCACGTAGCTCGTTTTCACGGTAGTGGCTTGGTGGACCATAGGTTGAAGGGCGACGACCAATGGAGAGATAAAACTCGGAGCCGTTGATTTTTTTCCAGTCAAAATAGGCGCGTTCGACCCGCAACCAGTCGCCACTGGTATTGCCGCTGCTGGTGCCATCCATAGTGAAAGATCGCCAAGAGTCAAACACTTGCACTCCTGTGGAGTCGCCCCAGTTTTTGAACATACTGAGACGGCCAGCAAAGCTGACGTTATCCCATACTTTTGCCTTGAGGTTGAGGCGCAGACGAGTGGTGTAGTAGATGTCGTTATCTATGTCCTGCACGCTTTGGGGGGCGAGCACATAGGGCATCACGCCCTGCAACATGCCATTTTGGAAGGCGGCGGCAAGGTCTGGATTGGCTTGCATCATTTTGCCAAGTGGCGAATTTAGATCGTTGGGCATGCCGAAGGCGCCAGACATAGCTTTGGCGCCAAAGTCGTTGAAGTTAACCTTCATCGCTGGGCTCCAGACTACATCTTGGTAATGCAATGAATGGGCTTTAGTGCGGAAATCACCTGTAATTTCAAGACGATCTAATGATGTGTGTCGCTCGGTTTTATCTACGCGATCATTAAGATCATCCAATTGCTCGGTAATATCGGCAAGTTGCTGCTTGAGTTCGGTAATTTTTTGCGTTTCACTTTGCACATCGTTCGGTGCAGCAAGGGCTTGGCCCGACATAAACAAGGCATTAGCAACGAGTATGGAAATAAGGGTACGCATAAGGTTTCTCCCTGAGTTTTTCTGTTGGCGCTATCTCGCTAAGAAGCATTTCGCCAAATTTACCCAATAGGAGTCCCTGAGGTGTTTCCCCATATTTCTCGCATTGGGTTTTTAAATTCTTTAAGTCAATGAGTTAGGTCGCAGTTGCAGGGCTGCTTTCTACCATTGCCTTAGGCCGTTAAATGGGCAGAGATCAGCCGCAGGTTTGTGGTTGGTCTGAGTCGGCGGCGTGGTCATACAAAAATTGCTGTATGTCCTTGAGGTCTTGTTCTGTGAAGCCGTTGAATACCTCTGGTTTGAGTTTGTGCTTATCTTTATCAAAGAAGCGATCCCATTGGCTCATAGTCTTGGTCATAGGGGTAAGTTCACCGCCTTCGCCACCTTGGCTATGGCAGGCTTTACATTCTTTTTTGTATAAATGTTTACCTTTCTTTGGGTTACCACCGTCTGCTGCGTAGGCATTGATACCTAAGCTGCCTATTACGGCCATTGCTATTGCTATCTTGGTTAATGTTTTCATCATCTCATTCCTTACTTTTGTGGCCATTTGTATGACTTTGTTGGCGAAGTGTTTTTATTGATTCCGCCTTGTGAACAAATTTATCAAAAACCACAGTGAGTAAATTTGAGGTGCATCACTTCCATTAAAAAAATCTAATTGACAAAAACTTCATTGATAAAAATCTAATTGACTGTGTTTTGTCGCGGTTTACGCCATTTTTATTTCAGTAAAACCAATAGGTTGATTTTTTAGCTAAATTAGCCATGTCGATTTTACCTGTCGTGTTTGGTACTTAACACGCCAAAAGCGACTGTGATTTAGCTAACACTTTGTAAAATATGCATTAACTAAAGTAGCTATTTTAAAATTAGCGAGATGGTTGCGGGATGTGGCACTAAGCTATAAATGCTAGAGCATGATCTGACATTTTTTGTTTTTTGGCTTGGGTTGATGAGTGTTTCTGAGCCGTATTCGCCTAAACAGTCTAGGCGAATACGGACTCGGGACGGATTAAGGTTGTTGGCGTGTTGGCGCTAAAACGATTTCGCGTACGCACACATTTTGCGGTTGTTGCCATGCAAACAGCGCAGCAGCGGCGACGTTTTCAGGCGCGATAACGCCGCCCATTTCTTCTTTCCAGTCATGGTAACCGGCTTTAATGTCATCGCAGGTGGTATGACTTAGCAACTCAGTTTCTACTGCGCCGGGGGCGATAGTGATAAGGCGTACGTCATCTATGGCGACTTCTTCACGAATGTTTTCTGTTAAGGCGTGCACGGCAAATTTAGTGGCGCAGTAAGCAGCGTGGTTTGGAAAGGTTTTACGCCCCGCCACTGAGCTGATATTAATGATAGTGCCAGTTTTGCGAGCTTTCATGTCGGCTAATACCGCATGAATGCCATTAAGCACGCCCATCACATTGATATTGAGCATGCGGCTCCATTCGTTAGGATCTTGCACATCGATCTGACCCAGCAACATCACACCCGCGTTATTGATAAGACAGCCGACAGGGCCAAATTGTGCTTCTGCTTGAGTTATGGCGGTTTTAATGGCTGCAGTGTCGGTGACATCGACGCTGATAGAGAGGCTGTTAGGTAATTCAAGTGCTTGCATTGCTTCAACCCGGCGTGCCAGTAATAACAGTGGGTGGCCTGCGGCGCTAAAACTTTTGGCCATAGCGGCGCCAATACCCGATGAAGCGCCCGTGATGACAACCAGTGATTTAGTAACTTGATTCATTAGTATTTCCTATTAATTGAAGCCAATCTGAGCCGTAAACAAACTGTTGTTCGGCGTCTTTAAGTTGGCAATCAGTATAGACTGGGGATTTTTAGCCGAAAAATACTTATTCCAGCTGGATATGATAGTCTCAGCCTATGACACTATTATCGAACTTTGTACTAATTCGCCGTTGTCGGAGAAGATAAAATGGTTGATTTACGTTTACTGCGTTTCTTTATCGCAATTTTTGAAGAGAACAATATCACCGCAGCGGCTAACCGTTGCTTTGTGAGCCAGCCTTCATTGTCAGCTGGCTTAAAGCAATTGGAAGAAGAGTTAGGCGGCCAGCTATTTGAGCGTAGTAAGAAAGGCGTTAAACCCTTAGATAGCGCCCATTATTTGTATCCTTTGGCGGTTAAATTAGTCGAGGAGGCGAGTAAATTGCCGGGTCTGTTTATGGCGAAGGCGAGCCGGCAAAAGCTACGTTTGGCTGTGATGCCAGATCTCAGTCAGCGGCGTTTGGCGGGATTTTTACAGCAGGTGAATCAAGCCATTGAGAAGCTAGATCTGGAGCTGGTGGATTACCAAAGCCCCGCAGATTGTCGTTTAACTATCGACAGTTTACGCCATGAAGATGAAGTGTTTTTCCCGCTATGGGAAGAAGATTATGTGCTGTGCGTCCCCAAGGAGCATGCCCTCGCCCAAGTCGATAGCCTACGCCCCGAGCAGCTAAATGGTTTTGACTTTATCGAGTGTCCACCCTGTGAAGCTCATCAGCAGACGATAGGTTTACTGGCGTGCAGCAATATGTCGCTCAATTTAGTCGCTAAGGCCGAATCTAAGTCTCTCGTGATGTCGCTGGTGTTGGCTGGATTTGGGGTGAGTTTTTTACCCGATGGTTTAATTGAGGATGAGCCTAGACTCAAGCAAGTAAAATTTGATGGTCCGAGAATGTTTCGTCGTATTGGTCTGTGTTACCCGTCCCATCAGACGATTGCGCCAACGCTGGCAGCCTTGTTACGGCATTTAGCCGCACGCGCGAATTAATTCCAAGTTAGTTTTGGGTTATCAGTATTCAGATCAGTGAGTCGCTAAGGGCGATTCAGTGAGATTAAGTGGAGGCTCGACGCCGTAGGATTTAAATAGTTGAGTAATTTCACCTGCGGTACGCATGTCGTCGACTATCTGGTGAACTTGCTTGGCATATTGATGCAGCGGCGACATGAGCGGAATGCTGAAGTAACGGCCGTTCTTGCTGATGTCGACGTATTCCATTTGCTTAAGCTGGGGATCGTTAGCAAAGAATTGCATTTCATGTTGTTCGGAGGTGATGGCTAAATCGATACGTCCAGCCTTCAACATATTGATTAACTGACCGTTATCATTAACAAAAGACACTTTTAGTTGGTTTTGATTGTCATTGAACTGCGGACAGTAAAAAGCGCCTCTGAGTGCGCCAATGATATGGGGTTTTAATTCATCGAAATGTTTGACCTCAAGCAGTCGATTCGCAAACGCAAAGTAATAGACGTAGCGTTTGTCATAGCCCAACAGCATAGGGTCTAGAAAATCCTTACGCTCGGGTGTCATCGAATGGACGGGAATGAGGTCGACTTGTCCCGTTTCGGCGACTTTAATCGTGCGTGCCCAAGGCACATTACTCCAATTTACCTTGTGACCTAGACGGGCGATGACTTGATTGATGACAGCTGCACCAGGGCCTTTACACTCACCCTTTTCGATATAAATAACAGGATGCCTATCGCGGCAGTGTGCTTGCCAGACAACAGCAGAAGTTTCTGCCTTCGCTTGGGACAGAAATAAGCATGAAATGACAATGGTCAGTATCAGCCTCATTCATCTTGCCTATTAAAATGGTCAGTTTTAATTATCGGGCTGGACAGTTAATCGGACTAGGTTTTATGTCTAGTCATTTAGCCGTACAGGTTTAGTGAATACAATGATTGTAGTGCTTATATATCTACTGTGCTTTTTAAGGATTTATAAATGCACTCTATTTTGCCACTAAAAGGTTCGGCTTATTTAATTTGGCCAAACCTTTTTGGGACTCATTCGCTGCTGGTCAACTTACCTTTCTGACTCAAGATAGGGCATAAATTGGGTTTCAATGGCCTCAATTTGAGTTTCGGCGTAGGCAAGTTCGGATTCTGTTAAGCATGATTTTGCGGTGTTTTGATGGAGTCGTTGAGCGCTATTCATCCCGTATTTACCAAAATGACGTAGCAATAAACTAGACCAAATAAACACTTGTACTGGCTTGTTTAATCGCTCCGCGCTGTAAATATTGACCAGTTCCCGCATAGCAATTTCATTACCTAGCTCTGCCGATTTGATGAACCAAGTTTCTGCTGCCTGTAGAGCCTCTTGAGTGGGTTTTTCACCACTTAAAAATGATTCAGCCTTATAGGAATAAAAATATTGTTGTTGCTCAGCGGGGATTGGATACTGATGCAAGAAACTGTCACGCAGCCGCTCGGCCTCTCTTATCTCTAAGGTGCCTAGTTGCTGACTGAATCTGGCTAATTCTTTTAGATGATCGGCTCTATTGCTCATGGCCGCGAGCTGGTAATGCATTAACGCTTTAATCGGTTGGCGACTCACGCCTAAACCTTGCTCATAAATCTTGCCTAGGCCTAGCAGTGCGTCTTCATTCCACTTAAGTGCGAATTCTTCAAAGTCAATTTTAGCCTGTTGGTAATCACTTTCATTTTGTGGCGCTTTCAGTAAAAGATGAGCAAATTCAATCTTAGCGAAGTCATTACCTCTAGCGACAGATTGGCTTAACCAATGGCGCGCCTTGTCATAGTCGACAGCAAAATCTTCACCGTAGAGGAAACGTTTACCAAGATAATACTGGCGGAAATCATCGTCTGCGGCGCGCTCGCTAAGTAATGCCTCTGCGCGAGCTAAATCTTTAGGTCCACCTTGGCCTGCGGCAAGCATATACCCTAGATCATCTTTTGCTAATTCATCACCAGCGGCGGCAGATTTTTCAAAGTATTCCCGTGCTTTGGAATAGTCCGAAGTAACGCGTTCATCATGCCAATAAAGCGCCCCTAGGTGGTAATCGGCATCTGGATGTTGTTGGGCTGCGGCTTTTTCAAACCAATTAATGGCTTGAGTCGCATCTGGATCGAGTAGAGGCTGCCTTTCATATAAAAGCCCAAGTTCATACTGAAACGTGGCATCGCCTGCTTCAGCATTGGGTTTGAGCTGAGCCTCCAGCATTTCTAGATCTTCCCGAGTTTGCGCCTCAGGCGAAAGCAAATTCGATAGCGTTAACAGTGATAAGTATTGGGCATCGAGTTCGGCCGCTTTTTTATACCAATCGTTAGATGCCTTGGGATCGGCGGGGATTTGTGGGAATCGGCCCGAATATAATTCGGCAAGGGTGATAGCCGCAACGGCCAGCCCTTTATCCACGGCTTGATGAATAAAATCTAAGCCAGCTTCCACTTGATTTTTATTAATCAGTGCGATGCCATGATCGAGTAGCGCATTGGGCTCTCCAGCGGCAAGCGCTTCGGCTTGAGCTTGTTTTTTTTGATATTTAGCGAAGAAAATAAACAGTACAACAAAAGCAATAATTATGAGTATCAACAACATAGTAATCCATCACTATCGATATTTGGGAGCATAGTAAACGTAAATTCGTACAAGAATGCAAGTTTACAATGTGGGCTAGGCAGACCGACTACGCCGGTCAACCCCATGATCATTAGCGTTATTTATCTTGCAGATGGATCTCTCTGATGGGGCAGGCAATCTCTATTCCCGCCTGCTTAAGGGCGTTGTAGAGGGCTAAGTTCACCTTATATTTATGCTGAAAATAGCTTTGCGTGGGAACCCAATAGCGCACTCCCATTTCAATCCCGATAGCATTAAAACCATTGATGCCAATATTGGGTGCAGTCTCTTGATAAACATAGGGATTGTTACTCAATAATTCAGTGATCACACTAATGGCCCGTTCGGGATCTGTGTTGTAACTGAGATTGAACTGGGTTTCGACCAGTTTATTGCTAAAGGAATTATGCAGGATCTCACCGACGATATGCTTATTAGGAATGCTGATTTGCTCGCCTTCCTCATTGGTGAGTATGGTCATGCCTAAGTGGATACGTTTAACGACGCCGCTTTCCCCTTTGATTTCGATAGTATTCCCTACAACGAAAGGACGGGTGACGATAATGGTCACGCCGGCGGCATAGTTGGCTAACATGCCTTGCAAGGCTAAGCCTGCACCTAAGGAGGCTGCACCAATGGCTGCCACCATAGGGGTGACGCTGATGCCGATTTTGCCGAGGGCGATGATTCCAACCATTATGATGATCAGAATACGGATAAGGTTACTGACAAAATTACTTAAGGTAATGTCGATATTGTGTTTTTCGAACTGCTTTGCGACTAAGCGTGATGCCTTACTGGCGACCCACAAACCCAGTAAAAAGATCAGCAAAGCGCCGACCAATTGGAAGCTATAGGTAACTAAAAACTCTGTGATCAGCTGATAAACGCCTTGTAGTTGCTGCAATTCCTGATCGAGTCCAGGTGTTATCATTATGATATCCTTGTAATAAACTTAACTGTGCGAGTATAGCGCAGAAATCCCATCAAATGCTTATTCGCCATGCATGTGTGAAGCGTATCATGTAATCGCGGTTGGTTTAATGAGTCGATAGGGGGAGTCAGGTATGCTGTCCGCCTATCCAATAATGGAGTCGAGTGTTTATGAAAACGCTGTTGTTATGTCTGTCTTGTCTATTAACCCCCATGTGGGCGTATGCTGCGAGTTACGTTGCTGGCGATGCGATTAATCCTATTTCACTTCTCGATCAAAATGATCAAACGATAAGTGTGACAGATGAAACTCAAGTTTTACTCTTTAGCCGCAGCATGAAAGGCGGCGATGTGATTAAAGAAGCACTCACGCCTCTGAGTACGACTCAAATGCCTGCTAGGTTAGTTTATGTCGCGGATATCAGTGGCATGCCTTCTTTGATTGCTAAGTTTGTTGCTGTGCCACAAATGCAAGATTTACCCTTTGCGATTGGATTAGATAGGGAAGGTGAGATCAGTCGCTTATTACCCGATACCAAAGATATGGCCACTATGATATTGCTCAATCAGCGTAATATTTTAGATATCGCCTATTTTGATTCCAGTGAAGCCTTGGGCCAAGCACTCGCAAAACTGAATCAGCCGCAGTAACGATTCAATTTAACTGACCTATTTTAAAGCATCACATTAGCCTTCTTTCGTGGTGCGCTCGCCCGTCAAGCTTATCGCTTTGGGATGGAAATGTTGGCTTGAGCCAGTCTATCCATCTCCTTTGCGATAACGTCGTAAAAAATTCACTTTTTATTCTGATAATGCACACAAATTTACCTTAGAGTTTGTGTGCATAATCATTTGTTTTATAGAGGCTTTTTTTGGTGGTTTAGCCCCGTAAAACATTGTGGAATAAAAAGTTATAAATTCAGCATAAAAATTCGTTGCGTAAAGCGAGAAAATATCGTTTACTGCGCACGTTTTTAAGACATTACACTCACTTTTATCTACCTGACCCAAAGGAGACTCTGGCCCAATGAGCCAATTTCAATCTATTGATGTTGCTGACTATTATGACATGGACACATTCAAGCGTATTGAAGCGTTTGCCAAAGACAAAGCAACCCCGTTCGTAGTGATTGATACCAGTATCATAGCGAAACAATACGATGACATGGTTAATAGTTTTCCTTACGCCAACGTTTATTATGCAGTTAAGGCAAACCCCGCGGCCGAGATCTTATCTTTACTTAAAGATAAAGGGTCAAACTTTGATATTGCCTCGATTTATGAGCTAGATATGGTCATGAATGTCGGCGTGACAACCGACCGAGTCAGCTACGGCAATACCATTAAAAAGCGTCAAGATGTACGTGCATTTTATGAGCGCGGCGTGCGTATGTATGCATCCGACTCAGAAGCCGATCTGCGAATGATCGCTGAAGAAGCACCGGGATCGCGTATTTACGTGCGCATTTTGACCGAAGGTACAGACACGGCTGATTGGCCATTATCGCGTAAATTCGGCTGCCAAAACGAAATGGCCTATGAGCTATTAGTATTGGCGCAGGAATTGGGCTTAGAACCTTTTGGTATTTCTTTCCATGTGGGTTCTCAGCAACGTGATATCGGTGCTTGGGATTCTGCCATAGGTAAAGTGAAAAGCATTTTTGACCGTCTGCGTGATGAGCACAATATCACCCTGAAGATGATCAACATGGGCGGCGGTTTCCCTGCTAACTATATTGATAAAACCAATCAATTGGGTGTGTATGCCGAGCAGATCACTCACTTCCTGAAGGAAGATTTCGGTGACGATTTACCGCAAATTATTCTGGAGCCGGGCCGATCGTTGATTTCTAACGCGGGGATTTTAGTGTCTGAAGTGGTACTGATCAGCAAAAAATCCTACACAGCGTTAGAGCGTTGGGTGTTCACCGATGTGGGTAAATTCTCAGGCTTGATTGAAACGATGGACGAGGCGATTAAGTTCCCGATTTATACTGATCGTCAAGGCGAGCTGGATAAATGCGTGATTGCCGGCCCAACCTGCGACAGTGCCGATATCATGTATGAGCACTACAGCTATGGTTTACCGAATGACTTAGCCATTGGTGATCGCATGTATTGGTTAACCGCTGGCGCTTATACGACGACGTATTCGGCAGTGTGCTTTAACGGTTTCCCACCGCTGAAAGATTACTATCTGTAAGCGATTAAGTTGACATGAATAAGGGCGCTTAAGCGCCCTTGTTGTTCGCTAAAGAAGTTTGGAATTACTCGTGGGATTTGAGGATCTGATAAATCTCTTCTTTTAGGTGTAACTTTCTGCTTTTGAGTTCTTTCACTGTCGGGTTGAAATCACTGGCGACACGTTTTTCCAGTTGTTTGATTTCCTCGTCTAACTGATTATGCTCGTTAAACTTACGTTGAAAATGAGCATCTTGGGTTTTCAAGGTGGAAATTAATTCTCTGTACTCTGGAAACATCGGCATTCTCCTTGTCGTCATTTATTACACTTCTGGTTTCGTCTTAACCCTAACCTTTCACTCTGTAGTGAAACGTGATTTAGATCACCTTTCATCCCGCTTCAGATTAATACTAAATGATGATTTATTTTAATTTCTTATAAATCAGTTTATTAAACGATCTTTGCCGCTATCTATGGCATGTGATTAGGATCTGGTTCACACTTTTTTAGGCATAAATCAGACTGACATTCGCAGTGCGGGCAAATTTGCTATCTTGTGATCAGATGTGAGGGTGATTGGTAATTTGATTACGACTAAACAATTACTTCTTGCCGATAATTCTGTGATCAAGTTAACCTTCACCGCTTCGATACTAGGTTAAAGTCGATTTTATAAGAATTTAATTATCAAAAATGAAAGGGGTTTTCACAATGGCTGATGTATTTCATTTAGGTTTGACCAAAGCAATGCTCGATGGTGCAACTTTGGCAATCGTTCCAGGTGATCCAGAGCGCGTAAAACGTATTGCCGAACTAATGGACAATGCGACGTTTCTTGCTAGCCACCGCGAGTATACAAGCTATTTAGCGTATGCCGATGGTAAGCCAGTAGTCGTGTGTTCAACCGGTATCGGTGGCCCATCGACTTCTATCGCAGTAGAAGAACTTGCACAGTTAGGTGTGAATACCTTCCTGCGCGTTGGTACTACAGGTGCAATTCAACCCCATGTGAATGTGGGCGATGTGATTGTGACTCAAGCTTCAGTGCGTTTAGATGGCGCAAGCTTACACTTTGCACCTATGGAGTTCCCTGCGGTTGCAAACTTTGAATGTACCACTGCTATGGTTGCAGCGTGTCGCGATGCAGGCGTAGAGCCACACATTGGCGTAACGGCTTCTTCCGATACTTTCTACCCAGGCCAAGAGCGTTATGACACTGTCACTGGCCGTGTAACGCGTCGTTTCGCGGGTTCAATGAAAGAATGGCAAGATATGGGCGTACTGAACTATGAGATGGAATCTTCCACCTTATTCACTATGTGTGCCACTCAAGGCTGGCGTGCTGCCTGTGTTGCTGGTGTGATTGTAAACCGCACCCAACAAGAAATTCCTGATGAAGCAACAATGAAGAAAACCGAAGTCAGTGCGGTTTCTATCGTGGTTGCTGCAGCGAAAAAACTGTTAGCCTGATTTTTATTACGCTAAGCGACACTCCCCTGCAAAGTGAGTGAACAAACTAAAAAAGGTGCCAATGGCACCTTTTTTGTTACTTCAAAATTGTGTCTATACCGATTAGAAATGGTATTGGGCAATCACAGAGTAAGTGTCTTGATCGACGCCTTTCACACCGTATTTATTGGTCCACAAATCGTATTCGATACCCACCAATAATTTATTGGCTTGATGATCACCGAACAGACTCTTACCAAGATCGTATTTCAGCTGTGGATTGAAGTGGAAGTTTTCCTCGTAGCCATTATCATCGGTGGCAAATACCCAGTCGATAAAGCCATCGAGCACTATGTTGGCTGAACCAACGGGAATGTCGATGCGAAATACTGGGGTGAACTGCCAGCCGTCACTATTGTTGCCTGTGCTCATGCCGTTGCGGCGATAGGTATTAAAGTTCAGGTAAGTGAAATAAGGCACGGCGACATCAACGCCTAAACCGTAAAGCAGGCTGTGAACTGGGCCTTCACCTTCTTCATAGGTCAGTGCCAGAGATAAATCTGTTACTGGACCAAAGGCGATTTTCTCGCCGAGGATTTTGCTGGCACTGAAGCGTGGCGAAATCTCACCATAGGTAGTGCTTTCCATGCCCGTGTCGTTACCTTTGAAATAGATAAAATCTTGAAAGGCAAACCAATCACCGTATTTCCAGCCGCCCGCCGTTTCTAAGGTGATAGTGGCTTGTTTGTCCGATGCCGCTAAATCGTAGTCTTCGCCATAGAGGGCTGTTGCACTGAAATCCCACCATTGTACTAAGTCACCCGCAAATGCTTGAGGAGAAAGCATGAGTGCTAGGCATAGGCATGTTTTTTTCATTATTATTTCCTGTTGTATAGGTCGAAGTTAATTCGTGTCTTACTCAATCCGCTCTCTGACCTATGGCATGGTTTGATGGGTAAGTTCAAACCTAGCGTGGGTGTACGTCAAAGGACTGGCACAAAAGTGGGGGCAATATATGCAAAAATTTACATTTATTCAAAGTTTTTATCGAATGTTGTTGTCAAAATCACATAATCGTTATGGTGAAAATCCATTTTTAGCCGATTGATTTTAAATAGATTTTTCTGTGGATGAATAAGTGTCGGCTTTGAGGTTTGCTATCTTTTTGAATTAATTATGCTTAATTTTAAAACAACCTAAGGGCATTGCCGTGTGGATATGGGAGAATGAGGCCTAACACATAGGCGATTGATTGCGCATTCGGCTTAGTAAATTTTGACATATTATGTCGCTTATCCGAAACGCTGCTGTTATAGTTGCTGCAAAGGACACTCTCATTTCAGGGGGAAATATGGAGTTTTCAAATCCGATTTTAGTGTGGGCTGTGGTGGGGCTAGTATTCATGCTCGCCGAAATAGTGGTTCCCGGTGGCATCATAGTGTTGCTGGGTGCGGCTTGTTTAGTCGTGGCTGGCGCGTTAGGCATAGGACTAGTCGAAGGCGTAGTGCAGAGCATGACCCTGTGGTTTATCTCGGCCATTGTGTTGTTATTGACCTTCAGACAAGTAACTCAAAGGCTCGTTGGTGGTGATTCCCATGTGGATAACACGGATGAAGCAATCGATCTATACAATCAAATTGTGCGCGTAAAGCAGACCATAGGTCCTGGACAAGCACCCGGGCGGGTGGAATTTCAGGGGAGTGAATGGCCAGCGTTGGGCGATGGCACCACTATCGCTGCGGGGACCGAAGTCAGAATTATTTGTCGTGAAAATATCGCTCTAGTCGTTGAGCCTATTTCAATAGAAGCTTCCAAAAACTAAAGGATGGAATCTATGTTTGTATTTACCTTAGTCATTTTATTTATCTTTTTTATTCTCTATAAGTTGATGCTTATCGTGCCGATGCGTGAAGTGCATGTTATTGAGCGTCTGGGGAAATTCCGTGCAGTATTAAACCCTGGATTTCATTTTTTGATCCCTTTCTTCGACCGCGTCTCCTACCGTCACGATACCCGTGAGCAAGTATTAGATGTGCCGCCACAGAGTTGTATCTCTAAAGATAACACTCAACTGGAAGTGGACGGTTTAGTCTACTTAAAAGTGATGGATGGCAAATTAGCGAGTTATGGCATTGAAAACTATCGTAAAGCGGCGGTGAATTTAGCCCAAACCACAATGCGTTCTGAGATAGGTAAGCTGAGTTTGAGTGAAACATTCTCCGAGCGTGATAGCTTGAATGAATCCATAGTGCGGGAAATCGATAAGGCGTCTGAGCCTTGGGGGATCAAAGTATTGCGCTATGAAATTCGCAATATCACTCCTTCGCGCCATGTGATCCACACCCTTGAGAAGCAGATGGAAGCCGAGCGTCGCAAACGCGCTGAAATCACGTTGGCCAATGCGGAAAAAGCGGCGATGATCAATATGTCTGAAGGTGAGCGCCAAGAGGCGATTAACCTGTCAGAAGGTCAAAAGCAGAAACGGATTAATGAAGCCAAAGGTACAGGTCAGGAGATCGCTATCATAGCCAAAGCGAAATCCGAAGGTATGGCAATGATCTCGCAGGCGTTAGCGGTCAATGGCGGCACAGATGCGATGAATATGTTATTGAAAGAACAGTTTATCGCTCAAGTTGGCAAGATCCTCAATGATGCACAGGTCTCTGTTGTCCCCGCTGAAATGGCGAAACTCGAAGGTTTCTTCGAAGGCATGGAGCAAGTCACTCAGACTGTGAGTGGCCAAAATAATAGTGGCAAAGGAGCGCGATAATGAATCTTCCATTAGATACAGATTTGATTGTGATGGCAATTTGGGGACTTATCTTTGCCATTTTCGTGATTAAGCTTTTCCAATCGATTCGACTCGTTCCCACTAAGTCGGCTTATATTGTGGAGCGTTTAGGTAAGTACCACAGCACCTTAGATGCGGGTTTCCATACCTTGATCCCCTTCGTGGATAAAGTCGCTTTCATTCATGATTTGAAAGAAGAGACCATCGACGTACCGCCGCAGGAATGTTTTTCGAGCGACGAAGTTAACGTTGAAGTGGATGGGGTGATTTATATCTCAGTGACCGACCCAGTCAAAGCCAGTTACGGTATTACCGATTATCGCTACGCGGCTATCCAGTTGGCGCAAACCACCACGCGCTCTGTCATAGGAACGCTGGACCTAGACCGTACCTTTGAAGAGCGTGATGTGATTTCTGCCAAGGTAGTGCAGGTATTAGATCAAGCGGGTGCTATGTGGGGCATACGTGTGCATCGTTATGAGATTAAAAATATCACGCCGCCTGAAACGGTTAAAAATGCCATGGAAATGCAAGTGAATGCTGAGCGTGAGCGCCGCGCATTATTGGCTAAGAGTGAAGGCGACAAGCAGAGCAAGATTAACCGTTCAGAAGGTGTTAAAGCTGAGACGGTAAACCGCTCTGAAGGTGAGATGCAGCGACGTATTAACGAAGCTGAAGGTAAGGCTGAGGAAATTTTAACTATTTCCCGTGCGACGGCGGAATCGATCGAACGTCTTGCCACAGTTATTGCTGCGCCGGGTGGCCACAATGCCTTGCGGATGCAACTCGGTGAACAGTACTTTAAACAGCTCGATGGCTTAAGCCAGAAGAATAGTCGAGTGGTATTGCCGGGTAATATGGTGGATTTCGATTACTGGATGAATAGCATAGGCTTAACGGAAGAAAAACCGAGCTAAGGCTCTGGTTAAACGAAGTTATTAAGCTGAATTATTAAGGTCAAATACTCAGGTATTTGGCCTTATTTTTTGGCTGTAATTGAATAATGTATGTAGTGGTTTGTGTGGTGGATAGAGGAGAGGGAGAAATCATACAGCTTCTATTGAATGAACCGCC
>NZ_JAUOES010000038.1:0-27991 GCF_031932065.1 Shewanella scandinavica | reverse complement strand
ATCCAGCGCTATAACGAGTGTGGCGCGCCAAGGAAGGCTGTGATTTAGTGTGCTGTTTCATAGATTGACTGAAGAGTTACCAAGGTTTCGGCAAGGATTGAGGGAGTTGTCTCCCCCAAAGATTAAATATGTGAATTGTGCTCCCCCAAGTCATGAACATATTTCTCTCTCAGCTCTTGTCCTTTTATTACACAGTTTGATGATTGCTAGCTTGTTTATAGCAACTAGGATGGACCCAGCTCCAACCGGAGATTAAGCCATGGATTGGCTAACGCCAAAAATTAAATAACAATAATAAAATCAGTAATAAAATCAACAATAAAAATAATAGTGATACTTAATTTTTAGCATAAAAAAGACGCTACTTTGAGCGTCTTTTTTATGGGCGAAAAACGACTGACAATTAATAGTCTTCTTCGTTTGCCTCTTGGATCCTTTGTTTACGCTCTTGCGCCTCTTCAAAGGCCGCTTGAATTTCCTCTAACACGGCACTGACATCGGCTTCGACCAGCACTTCGGTAAACTCACCGGTTAATGGCGTTTCAGGTTTTAACTCACCCGCTTCAAACAGGGCCCAAATCTCTTTGGCATATTGCGTTTTTAACAGCTCAGGAGCATACAAGCCATAGTATTGGGTCATGTTATTCACATCACGCGCTAACATCCATTTGGCATGGTTATTCGCCGCGGCATCGACCGCCTGAGGCAAGTCGATAATCACTGGCCCTTCACTATCGACTAACACGTTAAACTCAGACAAGTCACCGTGCACTAAACCCGCACAGAGCATACGTTTGACATAGGTCATCACCAACGCATGATCGTTCAGGGCTTTTTCTGCCGACATACTGACATCGTTCAATCTCGGTGCGACATTGCCCTCGGCATCCGTCACTAACTCCATCAGCAACACGCCATCAAAACAGCCATAGGGCGTTGGCACGCGCACACCCGCATTAGCTAAACGATAAAGCGCTTCAACCTCGGCATTTTGCCAAGCTTCTTCCTGCTGATCGCGACCAAATTTAGAGCCTTTCTCCATCGCACGTGCACGACGGCTGTTGCGGACTTTTCGGCCTTCTTGATACAACACAGCTTGCTTAAAACTGCGCTTGTCCGCTTCTTTATAGACTTTGGCACAGCGGATATCATCACCACTGCGTACAACGTACACAGTCGCTTCTTTACCGCTCATTAACTGGCTAATGACCTCATCGACCAGTCCTTCATCAACCAGGGGTTGGATTCGTTTCGGAGTTTTCATAGCGCCCTTATACCTTACTTAGGCATGATATGGAATACTGCGGGCAAATCTTCATACAAAAGCGGTCTCCAGCGGAAGTTTGATGAATATAGTTCAGGATTGTTAAACGAATTTTAAGTAAAAACTAATGCACTTGCGTGTTAAACACAATACCAGATTTACTGAGGACTTTGGCAAAGAAAGAGACTGAAAATGAAGCTTAAACTAAAAGAATATTCTTTTCCGCCAACCGATATAAAGCAAGAGGTAAAACCACAGCCACTATCCTGCAGCGAACATTTAAATTCAAGACCGCTCAAATAGATGTTCAAGCAGGTTTACACACAAACTTAACTCACACAAATAAGGCAATCACACTCCCCACGGTCGCCGCCGCTTTCAATATTTGGCCAGCGCTGTAATAAGTATCGTTCGAATCGTTAGTGTCATTAGGGACTGTATCGGGAGTAGGCGCCTCAGTTTTGCTCATCGCAGCAACATCGGAACTGGGCTCAGCTTTGGGAGCCGCCAATCCTAAAGCGCCATAGGTAAAGGATTTCAGTCCACTTGGCTCCACCATCTCGCTGGGTTGATGAACCGATTTGGCCGTCGGTAATGAAGCAGAATGCGCCGATGAAACGGGTGAAATCATAGCTAACCCCAAAGTAGACATTAAAGTGTTAATCGCAAACTAACACAATATCAGCCTGTTATCATGCATTCACCCGCTAAACTGTGATGGATTCTGCCCAACAAAACGCATCTATGACAGTATAAATGGCGGTATATAAAGCTAGATCTCCCCCAGAAGAGCCTTTATCCTAAACGCCACAACATATAGAGAACTTGTCCATGCATTATCCTAGTCTTTTCCTCGCCCTTTCGGTCCTATCACTCACTCAATGCAGCAGCTTATCGATTGAAGAATGCGCCAATAGTGATTGGTTTGCCCTAGGGCTGGCCGATGGCAACCGTGGGACGAGCGCAGGGCAATTGAATCAATATCAAAAAGATTGCCGAGAATTTAATCTCAGTGTCGATACCGCACAGTGGAAACAAGGATACCAGCAAGGGTTAGCCAGTTACTGTCTTCCCGAAAATGGCTACCGCGTGGGCTTAGCGGGAGAAAGCTATTATGGGGTTTGCAGCAATAACGCCTTCGTTGAACGTTATAATCAAGGCCATCAAAAATATCTGACTAACAAACGCTTATCTGAAATAGCCGATCGCTTAAATACCATCGATAGAGAGATAAGCAGTCTTGATGGCAAGATCAATAATCTCACCGATAAGGCCGACTTATTGAAACAGAAAAACAGCCTCCTCAATGAGAAGAACCAACTGTTAGATGAAAGATCTCGCCTACGCAGACCCGATATGCGCTTCGAATTCAGATTCTAAGCCATAAAAAAACACTGAGCCCAATTGGACTCAGTGTTTAGGTTAATCACATAGGTTATGTCAGTTTCACAGTCCGCTATTTTTGTGTTAATCCAGCAGTGGATTTAACATTGACTCTTTGGCTAACATCGGCAAATTTAGCTTTTTTTAACCCTGATGGACGCAGGAAAAAACCATAGTAAAGTAGACTCGCCGACGTCCATGCAATAGCTAAACTCCATAAGTCATGGCTCAAGAAATGGGCACCGCGTAACTCTTGGCCGATACCGAACACTAGGCCTAAACTCACCCCGAAAATCAAACCAAACTTAGCTAAATGCGGACGATACTCACGCAAGACGTAATACAAGGCAACCCAAGCAAACCCACCGCTAGCATGGCCGCCAGGGAAACATTGACCAAATTCAGCGCCTGCAGGTAAACGGGAAAACAGGGAGGAATGCAGCATACGGCCGCCAAACTCAATCACATCCCACGGGCAGGTCATATGGGTAAAACTCTTGCCAATACGTACCAGCAAAACACTCGCCAATACGCTACAAAATAGATAAATCAACCCTTTACGGTACGGCTTAACCCTGTCACTTCGAAAACTAAAGGCAATGCCGACTACAACGCTCACCGCCAGCAAGATAACAAAGTTACGCCCAGCAACGTGCAATACATTTTCGGTCAGCCAATGGCCTCTTAATGGCCAAGAGTCGACACCACCCTGCCAATGAAATAACAAGGTCGCCACTTTCATATCAGCGTGAGTCCATTCAAGCCCAAAGATGATCACCGCAAACACTAAAAGTGGCGCGATTAGATGCCCTTTGGCAAAATCGATAAATGTCATCCTAACATTACCTTTCAAATAGTTACTCACTCATAAATCCAATGACTAGAATATCTTGCGTTAGGGTAGCGCTGAATTCTTATCTAAAACTTAAGAAACGCAATTGCGCCGACGTTAACACAAAATTTACATCGCAATAAAACTAAATTTATTCAAAAAACTCACAACATGAGTAAAAAGACTATAGTTTATAAATAATATCGCGCCTCTAGGACTGAGCATTCATGCCATACAATTTCGCCATTAATCAGTCTCAAAAAGATCGTTTATTCGCCGACATTGCTATCGACACAGACAAAATCGTGGTTCCCCAAGTCATGGTTGATAACTGGCAACAAACCTTAGATTTGCTCTCTGAATTGGTCGACACTCCCGCGGCTTTAATCATGCGTGTCCATCAAACCGATATAGAAGTGTTTACCTCAAGCCGCACTCAAGGGAATCCCTATAAAAAACACGACAAAGACAGTTTAGGCCACGGACTTTACTGCGAGACTGTGATTAAAGCAGGCAAGGAACTCCACATTCCTAATGCCCTAAAAGATAAAGACTGGGATAAAAATCCGGATATTAAACTCGGCATGATTGCCTACTGTGGCTTGCCTTTACGTTGGCCCGATAACAGCGCCTTTGGCACTATCTGCATGCTCGATAACAAAGAGCATAATTACAGCCAATCGTTTCGCAGCTTACTCGCTCGGTTTCAAAATGGTATCGAAGCCAACCTCGTCACCCTCTATCAACAGGCAAAGCTGCAACTGCACAACCAAGAGTTAGAGCAAAAAGTGCAACAACGCACCTATGAACTCGCCGAACTCAGTAGCAAACTCATCAAAGAAATCGAAAATCGGACCTCCACCGAAACCTCATTGGAATACCATAAAAGCTATGATCCACTGACGGGATTACCGAATCGCATCAATTTGATTAATAGCCTTTCGACTATGCTCGAAGAAGTGAATCGCAAGGAAAAGATTTCGGTACTCTATCTGGGGCTGCGTAATTTCAAGTCCATCAACGACAGTTATGGCTACCTGATTGGCGATAAAATTCTCACCATTCTCAGCCAACGTTTACAACACTATGCCGATGAAAATACCTTCATCGCCCGTATTGCCGGCGCCGAGTTTGTGATTATTCAAGCCCATAAACCTTCGAATAACGAAACCAACAAACTCATCAATAAAGTGCTTAGCTGCTGTAATACCCCCTTTGGCGTGGCGGATTTTGTGATCACCATTCCATCGAGCATGGGTATAGCTCAAGCGCCCATCGATGGCATAGATGCCGCCATTCTGCTGCAAAAAGCAGGGGCTGCGATGACGATCAGCAAAGCCGATGGCTCAACTCACAGCTTCTTTAATCAAGATACTCAAGCGGCTTTGAATCTACGCTATCAACTGGAATCTCACTTAGTCGATGCATTGAACAAAAACGAGTTAAGCCTTCATTACCAACCCTTTATTAACTTAAAAACTCAAAAAGTGATAGGCGCCGAAGCCCTGCTGCGCTGGCACAACCCGATTCTAGGCAATGTCGCCCCAGACAGATTTATCGCCTTAGCAGAACGTAATGGGCAGATTATAGATATTGGCAATTTTGTATTGCATACCGCCCTAGCTCAGGCGGCAAAATGGTGTCGTGAGCTAGATCAGGAGTTTAAAATCGCCATCAATATCTCCCCTTTGCAAATGCGCAATCCCCGTTTTAGCGAGCACATAGCTGACTTACTCACCCTCTATCAATTGCCACCGACCGCCCTAGAGCTTGAAATCACCGAAGGCATGTTGATGCAGGACGAGCACATTGCCCACAACGCCATCCAAAAACTGCAGGAACTCGGGATCCGCATCTCCTTAGATGACTTTGGCACTGGCTATTCATCCCTAAGTTATCTACAAAAATACTCTTTTGACACCTTAAAAATCGATCGCTGTTTTATCAATAAACTCGAAGAAAACGAACAAGATAGGGAGCTCACTAAAGCGATTATTGCCATAGGCAAGAAACTGAACTTAGTCGTGATCGCCGAAGGCGTGGAAACCCTAGAACAAGACGCCTTTATTCGCCACGAGGAATGCGACTTAGGCCAAGGCTACCTCTACGGTAAACCCATCACCGCAACACAGTTTGAGCAGGAGTTTATCCATAAACAAGAGCATTAAGTTCATCCTTAATGCTCTTTTTTATCTCGCAAATTAAAACCGACTGAATAATGCTAGGTGAATAGTCATTTACAAAGAATGTTATAACTCACATTTGGATAGAAGTCCGCTAGAAATAAATTATAATCGAGCTTGTTTCAGATAAATATTTATATTTAAAACTTCTAAAGATGTAGCCAATTTTTATTGGCCACTACACTCATAACCATATCTCGAACATGCAATGGACTTAGCTAATAACTGTGGTCGTTTCGAGTGGAGTAGATGTCTTCTGTAATTTTAGAGTTATTCCTGTGCTGACACCACAAGAGTGTCATCTATCGTTAAAAACAATCAATTATAAGCTGATTTAATTTTTTAGGAGTGAAAAAATAACATACTCACTCTGCAATTCAGCCTCTTTTATTTTTTCATCCATGAAAGCTAGTAATCCAGGATAATGCTGTCTACGTCTAAAATAACTCTGAAACAATTTTACAACGGAGTCTTTGGTTAACTTTTTTTGCTGCATAGCAATTCCTGCCAAGTAACTTTTTAGCATTAACACATCAAGTATTAGAAACTTAAAATACTCAGTTGGTCGCTTGCCTAAGTGAGCCATAAATTGGTCGTTATAAATACTATATAACAAAAAATTATTTAAAAAGTGAGGATATTCTGCTAAATGCTCATCTATTATTTTTTGTGAGGTTTTTAATATTTCAGTGTAGGCATGATGCTCTCGATTTGGATTGGCGACTATGAAAACATTATCATTGTTACTGTAGGCCTCATTAGTGTTGAGGCTTCTCATAAGCATCTGTTGGCATTCGATGAAGTCATCAAACTTTTTAATATTACATGTGGGGATCTCTTTATTTTTATATATATGGGTAACGAAAAATGAATCTTGAGTTGCAAAGAAATGCCACTTTATAGCAGATACTGAAGGCAGTGCTTGAAAATGCTCAAGCAAAGTACCATCACTAATCATGATATTAAAGTTCTCAGCAAGTTCTGACAAACGAGTGATATTATTTAAATGAGAATCAGACTGTTTTAAAAATAAGCCAATTATAAATAGTTGTTGTTCAAAGTTGAGTTCAGAATTTAAAGCAATACTAAAGCAAAAATCACGAATAAATGCTAAATACGCAGGTAAATTAGCAGCGGTTAAACCGCGGATATTGCCATGACTTAATTCATTTTGGTATTGAGTTACAGTTGATATCATCATGGCTTCAGGATCATATAAGACATTTTTAACAACTTCAGGGCAAGAAATCGCCATACTCATCTCAGCTTGTTCGCCAAACCAACGAGGTGTACGCGGATAATCTTGGCATACATGTGGTAGCAGTTTTGGACCACATTTTTTATGTATATTACATAAGTTTTTTTCATCTAAAACAGGACAATCACCATTGTTGGACATTTTTATACTGGCGTAATCTTTTTCTGAGTTTCTAGTTAGCTTGAAGGCTGAAGAAGCAAGTTGACGAATTACAATATCACCGTGCTTTTTTAAGGTTTTATAAGTCTGTTTGTCTACTTCTACTGTCCAAGTATTGCAGCAATGAGCAGTACAATCACTGCCAATACAGGCGAAGTCACTAGCAAATTTCGGTGTCATTACTTCCAATTTTTTTTTATTCATAGTGTTAATAAATTCCTGTAAGACGTTATCTTTAGACTCGCATGCAAGTTTGCTTACAAAAGGGAGTGATACATTAGCTTTTTAGGACGCATTATATATTGAGAACTTATCTAAGATTAGCATTGTTGCAACAGTGACCTTCTAAAACATGGATGATTAATGCAGCGAACATTAACCTAGGGTTGCTGCTTTACATCTCACTCATAGGGATAGGGATATGGAAACGAGACGAGACTAGTCTGCTTTGATGACGGCTTGTTTTAGTATTTCTTTGTCATTTTTAAACACCACTAGCTCGCCAGGAGGGCTATCGCTGGTGCCTAAGACGGTGACATAACAATGATACTGGTATGGGCCGCTGCGAAATTGGAATGAATGATTCCCACCGCTACCGTCGAATACGAGTTTCCCCTTGTTCAGCACTAAATCTGGCTTTTCGCTCAATGACTTACCCTTTGCCCAAGCGGCATAACGGTATTGATCATTCCCCATATTATCGACACGAATCGTAAACTTAGCAGTTTTCCAAGTTAATTCTGGGCTCACAAACTCACTCACGCTCGCATGTAATCCCGTTTTTTGCTTAGCGATCAGCTCTGCCTTCAACGTTGCCTCTGCGGGTGTTTGAGCGTTAATGCCAATAATCTTGCCGTCAAAATCCAGCCACACTTCACCGCTGCCGAGCATAATGCCGCGCCACCCCATAGTCTGCCAATCGGCTTCAACCTTAGAATGAGCAATCTGCTCAAGCAGCTGTGGATCGAAGACTTGGTTGAAACGTGCAACCATTTCCTGAGTATTTTGAATCGCTGGGATCGGATATTCACGTTTAAGTGGGTAAGCCACTCGCTTAGCAATGGCTTCTGGAGCATTTGCCTTAGCCGCATCGATAAGCCCTTGCACCAGAGGAATATATTCCTTTGGTAATGCCTCGTCGGCCGCATTCACTGGGCTACTTAACCCCATAGCACCGAATATCAAGGCGGCATAACATAGGATTTGCATCAATTTAGCTTGGCCGAAAACAGCGGTTTTTATTGCCTTTAATGGTGAGGCGAGTGACATCTTTATCCCTTATATCCAATCGTCTCTGCTGAGACCCAAAGCGAAGAATAACATAAGTACACAGGACTAAAACCTAAGCTGATTAACGCTACGCCTGACTAAGCCGTCAGCAACAGGTTAGCGTAAATAGCCAGCGCGACCGACATAAAGATGACACCAATAATTGCATCGATAATCGGTGTCAGTCGCTGCAATTTAAGTTGCACCTGCGCCTTAGATAACATCACAGCCAAAAAGCCAAACCATGCTAGCGACAGCGATAGCAACAAGGTAGCGGCAGCGATTTTAGTGCTTGTGGTAACGCTTGGGGTAATCAAGGCCGAAAACAGCGTTAAGAAAAACACCAATGCTTTGGGATTCAATAGATTGGTATAAAGCCCAGTCAAAAAACCTTGCCTGCGTGACATAGCGCCACCTAAGCCACCAGCAATAGACGCCGCACCTTCAACGTCAGCAGAAAGAGCATCAACATTTGTCCCAGCATTTGTACTGGCACTCGCTTTACGTTTAGCCAGTATCGGAAGGCCTGCACGCAGGGCACCAAACCCCATCCAAGCTAAGTAAAACGCACCCACAATTTGCACTAATAGATACAGAGTGTGTGAACTCTTAATAAGCAGACTCACGCCAGTCAGACTTAAAATCGTGTGGGCTAAAATGGCGATTGAAATCCCCACGGCTGCGGCAATCGCCGTGCTTCTGGACTGCTGAGTCGCAATCTTCACCATAATAGCGAAATCGGGTCCGGGGCTGATCAAGGCAACCGAGTGGATCACGGCCAAGGTGAGTAATAAAGATAAATCCATAGAGATGCGACTCCGCAAAAAAGGTGATGAACGATAACTGAGGCTGCCAGTATGGCCATTTGTCGCAGGGCTGAATTGTAATAAATTGCACTATTCTGTTTTATTCGAATCAGTCGTCGAAAGACGGGGAAAACTAGAGCATGCGCCGCTGAAATTGCACCGGCGATAATAGGAATGCCTGCTTAAAGGCTTTATTTAAATGGCTCTGATCGAAAAATCCGAATTGCTGCGCCACATCCGCCACTAAAGCGCCATGGCTTAAGGATTTTTTCGCCAACTCTAAACGCACCCGCTTGAGATACGCATGGGGTGTCATCCCTGTTGCCTGTTTAAATTGCCGTAAAAACTGAAACTTACTTAAGCTCACTTCATTGGCTAAGGTTTCAAGCTGAGTATTATGCCAAGGCTCATCGTGAATTCGCTGCTTGACTAAGCTTACCTGTAACTTAGATAACCCCAGCTGTGGATTCAGTTTAGATATGCCAGATGACACGCCGCTTGGGTAACGCTCCAGCAGCAGATGAATAAAGTTCAGTAAGTGGGATTCGCCCGCGAGCGCACTGCATTGGCCTTGGATCAATAGCTCGTGTAGCTGAATAAAATATTGATAAAGCGTTGGGTCATCCACCATAGGCGCGCTGAAGAAGTGTTCCTTCAACCCCAGTTCTTGACTGACTTCATTCATGTATTCCACGGGGATCGACATCACTTTCACCCGATAACCGTCGGCATCGCGGCTCTGGCCATCGTGGGTTTCGTCGGGATTTAAGGTCGATAGACTGTGCTGACCGAGTTGATAACTGCTGCCCTTATTCACAAACTGCTGCGCACCTTGGGTGACCACACCTAAGTGGTAATCCAGATGCACATGTTTATCAAAGCTGAAATGCGTGAATTCCGCCTGACTCAGTTCTATGCCTGATAAGCTGGGATGACGCCAATAGTTAATGTTTTCAATCGGTGTTGCTGTGCTCATCGCTCGCGGCTATTACCTATAAATCAGCATAAAAACTGGGGGAAACTCAAATCCACTGAGGTTCATTCTAGCCTTCATTGTCAGCGCGGGAATAGTAAATTATTGCAGCCATATGGTTTGATGGAATGTGCGCATAGATTCGCGCTGAAGAAAAACAAAAACGCCCAACTCTGTGGGCGCTTATAAATAAGGTGATGCTTAAGTTAAGCGCTAGGCTCGTCAGTATCACTTACACTTAATATCGACTAATGCGAATGACTGCCGTGTCCGCCTTGGGCTTCAATCGCTTGGCCTTCGCTGTTGTAAAAACCGCTGCTGCCATGCTCGATAAAGCCTTGGTTGATCATCTTAGCGATAAAAGGATCGGACTCACTGTCGCCGACATCGGCAAAATCAATATCTTGATAATCTTGGGTTAATACTACAAACGCATCGCTATCAAATGGCTCTACGCCCACCAGCTTGTAGGCTAGATTAGGTTGAGATTGACCTAAGATAAACTCAGCGGGCAGGCCGATGGAATCAATCCAAACAAGCTCACTCTCTAAACCGTTAACCTTACCTTCAAAGCCTTGAGTCGCAAAACACGCCTCTTGCTTAGCTTGTGTCTTGGCCATGTGGGTCGGCAATGCTGGCGATACTACATGGTACAACTGGTCGCGATCGTGTTGAATGTTGAGTGCGCGCAAATCACCTTTGCGGTAAGTCACAGAACGTTTTTCAGCGGGGAAATAACGCACGTACTCGCCATTGCTCGACCATTCTTCAAATGTTGAACCATCACGCTGAATAATAAAGTCTTGTCCATTACGGATGAGGGTCATTTGCCATTGCTGGCCCTTGCCATTGGTCACTTGATATTGAGCCTTTAAATGCTCGGCTTGTAGCGTTGGACACTGAGCCTCTTGCGCTGCCATAGCAGCATTTGGCAAAACTAAGCTGGATAACATTAAAGCCAATAGACGGTTTTTCATTAGACTTCTCACTTGCTGAACAGGGTAAACACTTAAGCTTTTGTAAACGCTTTGGGATGTTAAATCGTTAGGCTAAAGGCCGATGGATGACATATGCCACCCATCAGCACTGCTTTTACTTAACTATTACTGCACTATTTCTTACTTCACTATTTCTTACTTCACGATGCAGAGACTAAGCAAGTCTTACTTAACGGCAGCCGCTTCAGCTTTAGCCACTAAATTTGCCGCGCGGTTCATCACGTGGAAAATGTGGTTCTGCTCAACCGTACCTTGGATAAGATCCGAACTTGGGCCGCGGGCGAAAATCGCTACGTCTTCCCCAGCATGGGTCTCATCGCTTAATGGCACTAGCGCTTCTTGATGGAATCCGGCACTTTGGGTATCAACAAAGTTCAAGTCCTTACGACCAGCGTCCACTGGGAAGTTGTAACGCTCATCGCCACCTGTTGCTAATGACGCATAACCCATGCCGTTAGCGTAACCGACTGTGGTATATGGCAAACCGTTAGCATCGGTAGAGTTAGTCACTTCAGCAACGCCGTTGGCGTCGTTCGACTTCACTAAACCTAGGATAGGGTTACCGCGAGTTGGATAACCTGCAATGGTGAACACATGGCTGTGATCCGCGGTAACCATTAACAAGGTATCGTTTGCCGAGGTTTTTTCCATCGCCACACGTACCGCTTCAGACAATGCCATTGTGTCATACAGCGCACGCGCCGCATTACCCGCATGGTGAGCGTGGTCGATACGGCCAGCTTCAACAATCAGCACGAAGCCTTTTGAGTTTTTCTTCAGAATATCAATCGACTTAGCCGTCATTTCAGCCAGTGATGGCTCGCCAGTCACGCCAGCTTCTTTACGATCGTAGTCGTATTCCATGTGCGATGAGTTGAATAGGCCAAGCAAATGATCTGTGCTTGCTGCATCAACACTGAGGAAACCGTCCCTATCTTGCACGTAAGCGGCGTTAGTGTATTTGTTCATCCACTCAGCTGTGAGATCGCGACCATCGTTACGCTTACCGGCTTTACCTTCTGGATCTACGGTCGTCTTAGGAATAAAGGCGCGGCGACCGCCACCCATCATCACATTAAGACCGCTGCCGTAGTTAAAGTCGAGCATTTGCGCGGCGATATCTTTACAGCCATTAGTCACAGCTTCGGCTGGTAGGTTTGAATCGGCTTCCCAATCACGTTCTGGCACATGGGCGTAAGTCGCCGCTGGGGTTGCGTGGGTTAAACGTGCAGTCGTTACCACACCCGTTGCCATTCCCGCCATTGCGGCAAGCTCGAGTGACGTCACCAGATTTTGATCTTTAGTCGAGGCACAGTTAGCACGTACTACGCCTTCGGCCTGTGAAATCACGCCTACGTCGGTTTTTACACCTGTCATCATCGCCGACATAGTACCTGCAGAATCCGGCGTTTGGCCGTCGACGTTATAGGTTTTAGAAAGACCCACATAGGGCAAAGTTTCGAAAGATAACGAGTTTTCTTCACCCGTTTTGCCTTTTAGCTGGCCTTCTAAAATACGTGCGGCAGTAATAGTTGATACACCCATACCGTCACCCACAAACAGGATCACGTTTTTCGCGGCGCCAACATCATTGTTAACCGTTAAGCCTTCGGCTTTGGTCACGCGAGCTTGTGCATCGACATACCACTGATTCACAGCAGTCCAATCTTTGCCATTGCTACCGTTAGACCCATTTGATCCATTGCTACCCGGTGTACCCGCGGTACCGTTATCACCATCGCTACCGCATGCGGCTAAACCTAGCATGGCTGAAATCGCGACTACTAGTAATTTCTTATTCATTTTTTGCTCCAAAAGTGAGGACTCAGTAACTAATCCGTGATTAGTACTTAGTGCCGCCAAGCTGCTGCGCTTGGTTGATAATGTGGAAGATCACGTTCTGCTCAATCACGCCCTGAACCAGATTAGAACCTGGACCTCTGGCATGTAAGCTGATGTCTTCACCGGCGTGAGTCTCACTTTCCATTGGGATAAGCGCTTGTTGCATAAAATCTTTATCTTGCGTATCGACTGAGGTTAAGTCGTCACGCACACCCACCACAGCACCTGGGCCGTTGGTATAAGCCAGCGTGGTGTAAGGCTTGTTGTCATTCGCAGTCGCTAACGTGCCATCGACGTTATGCACTAAACCTAAGATAGGGTTACCGCGTTTTGGGTAGCCTGCGATAGTGAACACATGGCTGTGATCCGCTGTTACCATGATCAAGGTATCATCGCTGCTCGTCGCATCCATTGCCGCTTTCACTGCGTTAGATAATTCAACCGCATCGGTCAACGCGCGGCTCGCATTGCCCGCATGGTGACCATGGTCGATACGGCCAGATTCAACGATCAGCAAATAGCCTTTGTCGTTCTTCTTCAGAATATCGAGTGATTTAGCGGTCATTTCAGTTAGTGATGGCTCACCACCTACGTCATCAGCGCGGTCTGCTTCGTATTCCATGTGTGATGGATTGAATAGGCCGAGTAAATGATCTGTGTTGGCAGCATCAATGGCGTCGAAGCCTTTTTTGTCCCACACGTAAGCAGATTTGCTGAAATTATCGACCCAAGCTTTGGTTAAGTCTTTGCCATCTTTACGCTTACCGGCTTTGTTCTCGCCATCTTTCACTGTTGTAGGTAGGAAGTAGCTACGGCCACCACCTAAGGCCACAGTTAACGAATTGGCTTCATCACGCATCACCAATTGGCTTGCGATGTCGGTACAACCGTTCGCCACCGCTTCGGCAGGTAAGTTGAAATCGCCTTCCCAATCGCGCTCAGGTGACTTGGCATAGGTTGCCGCTGGCGTGGCGTGGGTTAAACGCGCCGTAGTAACTATGCCCGTTGATAACCCTTTGGCATTAGCAAGGTCGACCAGTGAAACGAGTTCATTGCCTTTTGAAGACAAACAGTTACCACGTAAGCTGGTATCTGAAATAGAGATAATTCCCGCCTTGGTTTTAACGCCTGTCGCCATGGCTGTCATAGTGCCCGCAGAATCTGGCGTTTGTTGGTTAGTGTTATAGGTTTTCACTAACGCCGTGTGGGGGAACTGCTCGAAACTTAAGAAGTTTTCTTCGCCGCCTTGATTGTCAGCTTTATCCTGCCCTTGCAGAATACGGGCTGCCGTTAGCGTCGAAATACTCATGCCGTCACCGACAAATAAAATCACATTTTTAGCGGTTTTTTTAGTGTCGACTTGGGCTTTAGCCACCACGTTTGCCGCACTGTCTTTAAACCACTGGCTGTCTGTTTGCGTTGCGGGCAGGACTGCAGCGTGGGCCACAACCGTCATTAAGCTGCAGGAGATAGCTGCAGCGATCCGTTTAATATTCATCACGTTCATCACCGATTTATTATTGAGTGTATGAGGGTATTCCCTGTAGAGGCGACCCGATTTTCAGGCATTTATGTGACGAATAAGCGTGATTTGGATGGCGGTTTTATTGCAGCTAAGTGTCAGATTTATTTCAACTAACAATATGCCAGACGTTAAGTTTGACCACCTGCATGGTGGCCAAACTGCTCAAAAGAAGGGGTAATCTTAGAAATGGTAACTCACGCTCACTCTTACCATACGCGGCTCAACGGGATGATAATGCTGATCTTCAACGCCTTCGGCTGCTTCACCGGGTAAGCGTGAGGCATAAAAGTAATCTATGTCGTGATCTTTACTATCGAACACATTGAGTAGCTCAAGCTTAGTGTCGAAGCGGCGCAACTCATATCCTAGCGCAAAGTTAACTAATGTGGTCGCATCGGCCTTGTGATCATTGAAACTGTCGAGCACCCGCTCACCAAGGTGGCGCACGCGTACACTCGAATACAAACCATCGCCGTCGGGTCGATAGGTGATGCCAGCACTGGCAACAAAGGGAACCGCGCCATCGATATACTTGCCCTCTTCAAGCTCGTTTTTAGTGAATCTGGCATTGGTCCAGGCCAACTCCATATCGATACTGACGGCATCATTCAACCAATAATAAGCCGTCAATTCAGCGCCATAACGCTCAGACGCGCGACTCGGTTCAGTGTTACCCGCATCGCCGACAAACACGAGTTCTGAATCTAATTGCAGATACCAAAGCGCGGCGGAGAAATTGATAAAGTCCCGATCATAATATTTCACCCCAAACTCACCGCCATTGGAGCGCACGAGCAGATCGACTTTCTCAACCTCATCACCACTCACGGGATCGACGTTAATGGTCGCACCGCGGGCATCGTTCGAATGTAGCCCTTGGCCTGCATTCACATATAACTCAAGATTATCGCTCCACAAATAGGAGGCGCCTGCCTTAAGACTGAACATACCATCGGACGCATCGCCACTGTTCAGTGGATTATCACTGTCGACCTGCACATCAAAATAGTCGTAACGCAGCCCAAGGTTGAAGCGCCATTGCTCTACGGGCAGCCACTCAACTTTGCCAAAGATGCCACTCGACAACTTTTGCACTTCATCAAGCCTTACCGTATTCAGCCGTTGTCGCGCCTGAGTGTTATACAAACCCACTGCACCAATGTCGTCATAACGCACATCGCCGCCCACACTGTAATTCAGTTGAGTGCCACCAAGTGAAGTTTGCCAATCACGCTTAAGATCGCCGCCCCAAATCGTGCGCTCATCGACTTGTTCAAACTCATCACCATTGATGGGATTGTTTAAGAAATAGGTAAAATTAGAGAATAAATTCATAGTCGAGCGAATGGCGTAGACATTTCCCTGCCAATCACCCGCATCGTAATTAGCTGAAACGCTATAACGGTTAGATTCACCGCCGACGTCTTTATCTAAAGATCCATAAAAATCAATTAATCCAGAATCCACCGCACGGGCGGGGATCTGATCCGCCGAATTCCAGCTGTTGTCGTAGGCCATCATAGTGACGCTCAAGTCACCCTCGCCGAGCCGAGTTAAATAACGCCCGACGACACTGATCTTACTCACATCCTCATCAATATCCGTCCACGGGCCATCATAGGTTTGTGCCTCACCACCCCAAATAAAACGCCCCATGTCAGTGTTTAACTCCTGAGTCGCCACGAGTCGCTGGTAGCCATATTCACCCAACGTCACCCCAACTTGGTTATGGGGGAGTTGATCAGCCAGCAGTAATTGCGCAGCACCCGCGCCAGAAAAATCGGCCACCTCAGGATAATAAGCGCCTTTGGCATAACGGATCTCGCCTATAAGTTCAGGGATCAAAAAGTTAAGATCCGTATAACCCTGACCATGCCCATGGGTGCGCATATTCACCGGCATACCGTCGACGCGGGTATTAAAGTCAGTGCCGTGATCCAAGTTAAAACCACGCAGAAAATACTGATTCGCCTTACCCGAGCCGCTGTGCTGTGTGACTATCATACCTGGCACAAATTCGAGGATTTCCCCCGTGCGCAATAGTGGTCGACTCTCAATTTCAGCCGCGCCGACTATCCCCTCAGATGCCGAGGTGCTATGGCCTAAGGTATTAATTTGCCTGCCGCGCACTTCAAGACGTTCGATATTGTCTGTCGCCGCATCTGCCATAACCACGCAGGATAAACTACAGAGGGGTAATAACCATGCCATTGATATCCAAAGTTTTGATAAGCGCATTCCTGATAATTCACGTCCCAACTTCATCCTTTATTTCCTACTACAGGTGATAGATGACGCCGATTTAACGCCTAATTCACACGGAAAAAGCCGATCGAGCTCAAACTCTGATGAGTAAAAAAACAGCAAAATACCGGCAAATATTAATTCTATGTGTTGTATCGCACATTTTTAAAAGCAAAAGGACAAAATGTCCGCCAGCAGATCACATTTCAACACCCTATTGATGCGAGTTCATGGAAACGAGTGATTTAACTTGAATAAAAATGAACCCATTTATTAGGCTAGCTATACTCTAGATAACTCAACACGTTTAGGGACAGGCTATGCAGCGACGGAGCAATATGCGCATTTTTTGGGGGGTGATAGTCCTATTCTTTTGTTTCTCAGTTCCTGCGATCTGTAAATCCGCAGCAGAAACTACAACGGCGCTTGCAGCTAAACCTATTATTACCATGGCGTTTTATGAGGACCCCAAACACAACTTTTACTTTAAATGGGCTGAGCTGATATACACCCAAGCCTTTGAACGCTTAGGCTATGGCTTCTCCTATCAAGTGGTTCCCGCTGCCCGCGCCAGTATGATGGCAGACTCTGGAAAAGTGGATGGTGAACCGGGACGCGTATTTCATTATGGTGAAAAATTTACTAACCTCATTCGCATCGAAGAACCGGTTGTCGATACTCATTTAATTGCCTTCGCACACAATCCCAACATCAAGATTACCAACTGGCAAGCACTGCAAAAGAGTCGATATAAGATCGAATACTATCGAGGCGTGTTCCTCGCAGAACAAAAGCTAAAGGGACTCATTCCAGAGGAGCGTCTGACGGAATCCTCATCCCCTGTGAGCTCTTTTCGTAAAATACTCCGTGACCGAATCGATATCTATATTGATACGGAAGCAAGCTCATTGGATCTATTACAAACGCCAGAGTTTCAAGGTAGCGAGATCAGCGCGATTGCCACCCTAGAAGAACTCACTAGCTATGGTTACTTGAATAAACGTCACGCGGCACTCGCCGTTAATCTTGCTCGAGAGTTAAAACAGATGAAGCAAGAAGGCATATTTGAAACCTATAAACAGCAGGCAAAAAAATCACTTAATGATGCAGTGAATAATGGCGATGCCCCACAATAACTTAATCGGCATCGCCAATCTTGTTTCAATTATTTCATTAACTTAATTTCAAAGCGTTTTAGTGTTATCTAAAGTATGTCGCTGACAATATATGGCTTAACTGACAGTACATGAATGAACTGACAGTGTATTGCCCGACAAAGAGGCTGACCCACAACCAAACGGTATTTAGATTTAGCATGTGGAACAATCAACCTAAGGAACAGATGAATAGCAAAATAGTCCTCAAAAATTGCAGACAAATCGATTTACCCCTTCTCCATAAGCTGCCCACTCTGAAGTGGTATTGCTGTACTGGCCGTGGAGCATAAGGATGGGGACTCAGTTCGCACGCACCTTCGCTAGGTTACGGCAACGAACTCGTTCAACCGTTGCTAAGGTTCTGTTGATCATCAGCATGTTCGTAGGGATCTGCATCGCACTCGTCGCCCTAGTGTATATTCAAGGCAATATATTTGATGGTGTACGCACCTATGTCCGCGGTGAAGGCTTGTGGGCTAAGGCGCAAAAAGATGCGGTACTTTATCTCACCCATTACTCTTACACCCAAAATGATGTGGACTTTCAGCGTTATCGTGCAGCGACGAGCGTTATGGAAGGCGATCATCGAGCTAGACAAGCCCTACTCACCACACCCATTGATGAACAAGCCGCCAAACTGGGTTTTATTCAGGGCCTCAATGACGAACGGGATACCGACTCAATGATCTGGTTTTTCCGACACTTTCAATCCAATCATTATATGCAGCAAGCCATTCAGTTGTGGGGCTTAGCCGATCAACGCTTCGCGTTTGTGGTGCAACTCGCCGAAAATATGCGCATTGAAATCAATCAGCTTGGTGCTAGGCCCGAAGTTCTCGCACAATATCGCCAGCAATTGATTGATGCCAATGAAGAATTGCTCAGCCTAGAAATTGAATTTTCGGCTGTGCTCAGTGAAGGCGCGCGCTGGGTCAAGCAAATGACTTGGTTAATTAGCCTTGGTGCCCTATTGCTGTTTATCAGTATTGGGATCTTCGCCAGTCGGCAGATCATTCGTAACATCGCCAGATCCGAGCGGTTGTTACAGATAAGCGAATCTCGCTTCACTAGCCTGAAAAACTCCGACACTATCGGGATCATTTCATGGCAACTCGATGGCACCATACATGATGCCAATGATCATTTTCTCCAGATGCTCAATTTTGACCGTGCGGATTTAACTTCAGGCTTAATCAACTGGCGCTCAATTACCCCGCCTGAATATGAAACACGTGATGCCATTGCAATTGCAGAGTTAGAACAGTTTGGCCGCTGCCAGCAATATGAAAAACAACTTATCAGCAAGAATGGCGTCTTAGTGCCAGTGATGCTAGCGGCGAGCTTTTTGAATGGCAGCAAACATGAAGGCGTAGCCTACTTTATGGATCTCACCGCCAGTAAACAGGCCGAAGATAAACTCAGGCTCGCGGCAACCGTTTTTAATGCCAGCACAGACGGCATAATGATCACCGATCCCCTGCTAAGCATTATCTCTATCAATCAAGCCTTTACCCATGTTACAGGTTTTACCCAACAGGATTTACACGGCGATGCCAACGACTTCCTCAATGATGGACACAATAACGATGACGCCCGCCAAGCCATGCGAAATCTGTTGCAGCAAGGCGAGCAATGGCAGGGAGAATTATTAAAAACGGTTAAATCAGGCGACTTACTGCCCCTGAGTGTACGAATCAATACAGTGCGAAATGAGCATGACCGCCTGACTCATTTTGTCATTGTGATTACCGACATTGCCGAACGTAAGGCAGAGGAAGAATATCTGCGTCATATCGCCCACCACGACGCCTTGACGAATCTGCCTAATCGCGTGTTATTTCACACTAAACTTGAACAAGCCATAGTGCATGCGCAACGCACTCAAAGCATTTTTGCGGTGTTATTTTTAGACTTAGATAATTTTAAGCCAGTGAATGATTCGTTTGGTCATGATGTGGGCGACAAATTACTGCAAGAAGTTGCGATGCGGCTACGCTCAAGTACTCGGCATATGGATACCACCACTCGCCTAGGCGGCGATGAGTTTGTGATCTTGCTGGAACGTCTTGCCAATACCCACAATATCGCCCAACTGGTCCCTAAGATAACCCAAACTATTTGCGAGCCCTACACTATCAATGGTCATCAAATCCATATTGGTGTCAGCGTCGGTTTGGCGCTTTATCCAGAAAACGGCACAGATGCAAAAAGCCTGATCAATCATGCAGATCAGGCCATGTATTCGATGAAAAAAAATCAATAAGATTCAACGACAAAACTCAGTCTAAGTCTGACTAGCGAGTTTACGCCTACGTAATCCATCACGAATCACCTCATAGCTGGGGAACATAGCGGCAATCACTAGACTATAACTGAGCCATTTATCTAGCTGCAGTAACGTAAATATCCCCTGTAATTCAGTTCCTTGGCTCTGTACTTGGGTTTGTAATAGTGGCGAACTAAATGCCAGAAAGACTAAGAACGAGGCATAAGCAAGATTGATCCCCATATTTGCCAATAACAATTCACTAGTCCACACTCGGCGGCGTAGTTGCCAGAGACTATTCCCCATAGACAGCAAAATAATAGGGCTAAACCATTGCAGTAATTGCTGAGCATTAGCGCTAAAAATCACAGTCCGCGCGGCTAATTGCTCGCTACTCATCCACACAGAACACCAGATCACAAGTAAGAGAAAAAGATATGTCGCCAGATCGGTAAACACATCGCTTAAACTAATATGCTGCCAACCGGGCCCAACCTTAGGCAAATTCTGCGGCTGCCATTTTTGGCAATTGCTGCCAGATAGGGGTTTTCCTTGAGCCGAAAAGCTCCAAAAAGACAAGCCAATTGCAGTAATAGCTAGACAGGCATCGCCGATAAAACCACTAACGATATGCTGGATAAATCTGGATAGATTTCCCTCTGTTGAGCCCAACCATTGCGTCGTACCGCCCACCACTTGCAACACAAACAAGACACCCAACACCATGAAAAGGGTATGTTTAAACAGCGGAATATCCTCAGAGGCAATAATAGGCATAGATGGTACAAATTGCTGCGCGACCTTACAGGGATGACCCATTTGCTTTAATACAGCGGCAATTTGCGATTCACTCAATTCACCTTGTTCAGATAAGGCATCCAGTTGGTCGCATATATTAGCTTTTAATTCACGGCCAATTTCCTGACGTTTGTTCTCGGGCAATTCTCGCTGCACCGCGGCGATATAGCGATCGACTAATTCCATATCAAATCTCCTCTGCGCTCTCGTCTGAGCGGTTAATATCAGAGCCATTAGTGTCAGCGCTTTGCTCCAGCAAAAAAGCCAAGGCGCCATTAAGTTGCTGCCATTCATCGGTAAGTTGACTGAGTAACTCAGCCCCCAATGACGACAATTGGTAATAACGACGCTCACGCCCTTCGGCCTGTCGCCACTCACTATCCAACAATCCTTGATCGGCTAGGCGGCGCACTAAGGGATACAGAGTTCCCTCGTCAATATCGATACCGCCTTCCTGCAACTGTTTGCGGAGCGAATAACCGTAGTGGGGTTGTTTTAATAATCCCAGTACTGCCAACACTAATACCCCACGACGCAACTCGAGTCGCATTTTGACTAGCTGTGAACTTGTCATAATCGAATTCCTATCCTGAACACTGTGTCACACACACTGTGCGCCACACAGCAAATACTATGCAGCACACAGTAATATTGCAAGTTTTTATTGCGCACTTTTTGCTCTCCATGTTCAAAATAAACACAAGCACTTGTTTGTATTGAATTTAGAAAAATGCCAACCGTTTCTGCAGAGTACTCACATTTCCCCTACGCCATACACTCAAAGCGAATGACTCACACATAAGCAAATTCACGATAAAAAATTGCAAAACTTCCTATGCTTGAGTAACTTAGCTGCCAACATTGAATAGCTGACTCGCCAACCTAAAAACGGTTTGCTCCTCCAAGGGGATAAATCGGATCGACTCAAGTAAGTATTGATATTCAATAACTAAAACTATTAAGCCGTTAAATTAAGGACATAGAAAATGCTCATGGATAGAGGCGTGCTGGTACGCTGGAACGATGAAAAGGGATTTGGCTTTATTCAGCCTGAAAAAAACGCAGCCCAAGATGTGTTTATTCACATTTCAGTGCTGAAAAAGATGGCGAGAAAACCCATAGTGGGCGACAGCATTCTGTTTCAAACTGAAGTGCAAAATGACGGCAAAAGAAAAGCGGTTATCGCCTCGATTGAAGGCGTCGCTGTTATTGCAGCGAGTGCTACACCGCGCTCCCACTCTCATATCCAATCACGCAATGAAAACTTCAACTTCAACAACAAAAGCAAAGCGCATTCCCATAGCCCACGAAAATCCTCTTTTAATACGATAATCCCGCTGCTAATAATCGTGGCCATCATTATCTTTGGCTTTAAACAATACCAAGAATTCAATGAAGCTCCTGCAATCGATGAAGTACCCGTCCTCACTAATGAGGACATTGAGAGAATGCCCATGTATGAAACTAAATCGCGAACACAAGCAACGGCAACACCAAGTTTCCAATGTGAAGCGGGTAAAACCCATTGCAGCCACATGAGTTCCTGTGCTGAAGCGACTTTCTATATCCAACATTGCCCCAATACTCAAATGGATGGTGACGGTGATGGCATTCCCTGCGAGCGCCAGTGGTGCAGTTAGCGATACGACACCCATTAATTCATACCCATAGCAACTTCTAAATGGCAACGCATGCACACTGATATCATCACGCAAATTGACTCACCAGAGATGCTTGAGTCTTTGTTAACCGAGCACGCAGCGGTGCTGTTGTTATTTGGCGCGCCGGACTGCGGCGTGTGCCAAACGCTCAAACCGAGAATTGCTGAGATGTTAGCGCAAGCGTTCCCGCTGATGCAGATGGCCTATATCGATTGCCAAGCCCAAGCTGAGATAGCGGCGAGCCACAATGTATTTGCCTTGCCTGTGGTGGAATGTGTGTTCTATGGCAAAACCTTTGGACGGTTTTCTAAGGTGTTTTCGTTAGCGGATATTCGAGGGGCGCTTGCCCGCCCCTATGGTTTAATCGTGACGGAATAATTCAAATTAAACACTGAGATTATTTGTTTACCAGCGGCCTAAACCCAGCGTAATGCACTGACTTATCGAGCTTAACCTGTACTGCTGGCGTGCTTATAAGACGTGTTGAGCCAGGTGCTGCTTTAGCTTTACCACTGCAACCGCAGCCGTCACCTGTAGAATGACAACATCCGCCCTTGGCTGCATGTTTGAGTGAAGCGCGACCTTGGGATGCATCCGTCAACCTAAGATTCAAATCCGCTGTTTGTGCAAGCAAAGTCGCCACTGTTTGACTGGCACTGCCTTTACTCACGCTAATCCCCGCATCGAGCAACTTTCCTAACATGCGCTCACCGATATTCTGCACAAGTACAATGTCGGTACCTTGTTGAATAATCAGCTCTAATAAGGCTTTTTTAGCACTACAGTCACCCTCAATTGCCGGGTTATCGACCAGCTTAATCAGCTGAAACTGTTCATTATAAAAGCCAATTTGTAGGGCTTTCGTAAAGTGACTGGCGAGGCGTTCGCGGCTCATCGGCATGGCAATAATCATGATAAATCCTTGTCTGTTTGGGTTGGCAGCCTCAAGGCTTGACCTTGAGTGATAGCCGTCGCCACCTTTTTACGGGCATTGGCGAGAAGGTATCCAAAGGTTTGCCGAGAGATCCCCATCAAGGCTGCGGCTTCGATCTGGCTTAATCTTTTCACATCACCCAGTTCGAGGGCCTCAAACTCATCGGCCTCTAATTGAATATGAGTTAATTTAACCGCAGGGATCCCATTAGGCTTAAATAGGCTACAGGGCACACAGCTCGATAATTGACGGCATTTTTTGGGTCTTGGCATAACGGTTTTTATCTTTAAGTCGTCTTAAATGTCTTGAAATCGGGTTTTAGGTCTTAGTGCACATCTTCGGTACTACGAGTAACACTCAGGCTCAACTAAAGCTCATCTAAGGCTCATCTAAGCTAAGGGAATCCATAGCTTTGGATTCTCAAGCGTGATAACTGACTTGATGAATAAGTTCGGTGGATGAACCATAAAACTGTCACGAGTTTCTGGCCTAGGCCAGAAACTATTATTCGCGCCAACGACATTAAAAACTGTAGGACGGCTCACAGTTACCTATATCAAGCATGACTAATTAACAGAACGGCTGTCTGGCGTGACTAACACACTCAATGGCTAGCGCCCTGCAAGGTCAGTTTTAATCTGCGTTGGAGTGCCGAGGGATAATGACAAACTCTCAAAACAAATAAGCAGCCGTTAAGCTGCTGTGATAGGTGGCATTTACTGATTTAAACGGGTTTAATCCTCAGACTCACAGTAGTTCACCTGTACCGAATAGCCGTCATCTTGCTTGATAAAATCGACAAAGTTTTTAATCGCAGGTAAGGCATCTTCCCTATGGTGCGACACGTACAGCAATTGGCTCAGATGATGCTCAGCTATCATCTCCAGCGCCCGCATCACTAAGGTGCGATTGATAAAATCTAAGCCCTGATACGGCTCATCTAAAATCAGCAACAGTGGCTGTTTAATCAAGGCGCGACCTATTAGTAATAACCGCTGTTGACCATAATCGAGCTTCTTAAAGCTCATGCTAGCCAACCCTGTCATGTGCAAAATCGCCAACCATTCCTTCGCCAAATCTAGCTGAGACTTAGTGGGTTTATGGTACAGGCCAATAGAGTCAAAAAAGCCCGAAAGCAGCACATCTAATGCCGAGCAACTGACGCGATATTGCAAGTGCAGCGCCGACGATACTATGCCAATCCGTTGTTTAATTTGCCAAATACTCTCGCCACTTCCGCGAGGACGGCCAAAGAGCGTAATGTCGTTGCTATAGCATTGGGGATGGTCGCCTAAAATCAGCCCCAGCAAAGTGCTTTTACCGCAGCCATTTGGGCCACGAACTTGCCAATGCTGCCCCGCTTCAATGCGCCAATTCACGCCGCTGAAAATCAGCCCACTGACGTACTCCACTTTGCCATTTTTAATCTCGACCAGAGGATCAAACGCCTCGGCGTTGTGCCTTTGCCGCTCCATCAAGGCCAAGAGTTCATCGCTACGCTGCGCCGATAACGCATTCAGCTGCGCCATCACAGGATGATTGTGCCATTGCTCAATCGACATCGACGGGCTGAGTTTGTGTACACTCTGCCCCGATTTGAGCATCTCGCCATTAAACAGCGCCACATGGCTGATGCACGGCGGCAATTCTTCTTGGCGTGAGGTGATGATCAGCAACTGAGTATGCGCGGCCACTTCACTCAGCAGCTCAGATAAACTCGCCTGATGTTCAACATCGAGCCCAGCATAAGGGTCATCTAAAATCAGTAATTGCGGTAACATTGCCAGCGCACGCGCCAACATGACTCGGCGTGTTTCGCCCGTGGATAACTGCCGAAAACCACGCAGGCGCAGCGGCTCAAGCCCAACCTTTTGTAATAGTGGCGCGAGTTGTGCGGCATCTTGGCAGCATTCCAACACTAAGGATTCGACACTCGAACCGTAATCCAACTCGTCTTTTTCTAACTCGCGCTCCAGCAACGCTTGCTGCAACCCAAGTGACACCCAGCCGATACGTTGTGGCAGGCCAGCAATCGTCCCTTCATCGGGCAGAATGTCACCGGTTAATATTCGCCCGAGCAAGGAACCACAATAACTGTCGGTCGCGAAAATCGCCCAATGTTCAGCAGGGTGCAGTTGCCATTCATCGACGACTAGCACCTCATTATCACGCCCGTATCGTAACTGTTTAACCACAATACTTTTGTCTTGGTTCGCGACAACATCAAGCATAACCACAGTTCCTTTCTATTTTTAAGGGATGATAAAATCTAATGCGCTTAATGGCATAGGTAAAGCGTGGCAAAATCCAACGGGTACGCGTGTGTGAGTCAACCACTCTGGCAGAACTGTGATAAAATCGGCACCTGTTTAACTTTCATATCAACAAGGTAACGCAATGAACCCCATTATTGCCATCTTAAAAGAACACAAGGTCAGTGACGCTAAGATCAACGAGCTATTTCAAACATTAACCGACAATCCATTAATGGCGATGGGCACGCTCGGTCAGTTAGGTATCCCAGCCGAAAAATTACAACAACTGCTGGGATTAGTGATGCAGAATCCGGCTTTAATTAAAGAAGCCGTGCTCGAACTCGGTTTGGATTTTTCAAAAGTAGAAGCCGCAAAAGCCCAACTGCAAAAATAAGCACAGACGATTCAAGTTTGTAGCCATCATGCGCTAGGGGAATGCGCGTAAATCAGCTCCCCTAGCGAATGTTAAAACCACCAAACCTCAATGTAACTAAATCTCACAGTAACTAAACCTCACAGCAGCTAAACCTCACAGCAGCTAAACCCCAAAGCCATTGATGCTCAAAATGATAGTACCAAGTGAACTAACTGTTTTGCGCCTGCCACTCTTCAATCGCCTCTTTCGCCGCTCGAAAAGCTTCAATCCCCGCAGGCATACCGCAGTAAACGGTGCAATGCAGTAAGACTTCTTGGATCTCTTCAACCGAGCAGCCATTGTTTAGCGCGCCTCGCACATGGCCCTTTAACTCAGTCGGCGCCTTTAATGCCGCCAGCGTCGCTATGGTAATCAAACTGCGCGTTTGCCTTGAAATAGCATCACGCACCCAAACCTCACCCCAGCAATTGGCCGTAACTAAATCTTGCAACGGCTGGGTAAAATCCGTCGCACTATTGAGCGCCTTATCCACATAACTATCGCCCATCACAGCACGACGCACCTCAAGACCCTTCTCGTATTGCTCTTCGTTCATCGATGCATCCCTCTTTTTATATGATTAAGCTATGTGATTAAGCTCTGTGATTAGACTTATTGAACCGCCGCCAACCAATCTGCCCTATATCCTTACCACCTATAACTGATAACTAACGTTAAATTGAGCGCACCCAAGAAACGAACTCTTCGGCGAGTCTGGGAGGGTTACAGGCCTCTGTCTGATCTGCGATCTCGTTATAGTACTCGAGCTCGTGAACTATGATGGGTACCGAACGACCGAAAACGCGACTAATGGTTAAGTTGGAATGGAGTGTAGAAGCGACAACGCATACTGCGGCAACAAATTGCTCGGTTATCTCCTGACCGAGCTCAAGGCAGCGCTCAAAATCGACATCTTCCTCCGCATCACTGTACCCGAGACCGAGATCGGCCACCCAGCGAGCTAAGATATCCGCAGTCTGAGAGTCAGAATCCCCAAAGACGAGGAGTTCGTTTTGAAGCCAGAAGGCATAGTTCCATTTTGCTTCGTCAGAGCTAGAAGCCTTTGGAATCGAAGCATGCCACTCGTCGACTGTGTTATAGCCGACGGTCAGCGTAGGTAGACGGGGATCGTCATATTCGTTGTTGATATAGAAAGACAATGCATAGATAGGCTCCGCCTCAGAGGTTGGTATACTCGCGAGCGCTTCGGTAATCGCACTCTGAAGCGCGGTAATCATTGGGATATTCATACTGGGTTTCCTGCTCGTTTAATGCCGCATTTAGCGAATGAAAATAGTGCATTGTAATTGAGAATAAGAGCTTAACCCACTATTTTTGTTCAGCTTAAATGTCTGCCAATATATTAGTATTCAACCAATTTTCCAGTTATCTGTATGCCTTTTTACAAGCATACACTCTGCAAATTTAACAATAGATGGCTCGTTAAATTCTTTTGCTGCTCGTTTGCTGCTTAACAGCGGAAGCTGATGATTAAGCACTGTCATTCCAGTGACGCGCCACCCCTTTTATTTCACAAGAAGTATCCATGAGGGCTCGACGACGGCAGCTGCTGCATACGGAAGTGCAAATGCCGCGATCACATGGTCAATGATGTTCCAGACATCATAGTGACATTTCCCATATCCCTATGGGTCAGATATGAAAGAGCATCCATGCCGTCAACGGTCACTTACATGCCAATGCTTAATCCAACCAACTCTCCAGTTATCTGTATGCCTTTTTATAAGCATACACTCTGCAAATTTAAC